>MUCU01000028.1 GCA_002817055.1 SAR202 cluster bacterium Io17-Chloro-G7
TCTCAAACGGGGTATCCAAGGTAAACGGCATAAAGCCGGATGGGTCGAGGACTACCTCCTAAAGGTGCTCCTTAGTTAAGACGCGATTGCCCTGGGGGTTAGCATCATTTAGACGCTGGTCCCTCTTTTCGCTCATGGGTTCCGGAGACCCCATTTCCCATACCATTTCAAGGATGACATCCCATCAATTATTGCGTGACGTTTAAAGGCGCCATCATGAAGTTTACATGGGTTTAATGTCTCTAAACGAGAGCTGGCTCCCTGGTCTTGACGTACACTTGGATCCGACCGGACCAGTTTTCCGCCACCGCCAGTCGCCCCTTGTTATCGATCTTTACCGCACAAGGTTGAGCGAATACTCTCTCGAAGCTGCCACCGTCGTTGGCAAATGTTATTGACCGTTGGCGGAGCATATCCGGGTTGGAGATGAGTTTTTCCCGGCCCCACTGGGACAGCACGCGGTCGCCGTGGAACTGGGCGACGAACCGTCCGTCTGGACTCAGAACCTGGACCCGATTATTCCCCCAATCGGCTACGTAAATATCCCCGTCTTCGTCGGTGAATACGCTGGCTGGCCTCTTGAACTGGTCGATGTTCGTGCCGAACTGGCCGAACGTCGCCTGCCATTCTCCGTCCATGTTGAACTGCTGAATCCTGTCGCTACGCCAGTCCGCGACGTACACTAGGCCTTGGGCATCAACGCTGATCCCCCAAGGTAGGTTGAACTGGCCCTGACCGCTGCCAAAACTACCGAATTGGCCCCGGTAGATACCGTCCAAGCCGAATTTCGGCATGCGGTTATTTTGGCTGACGGTGAGCAGCAGCGTGTCCCCATGTATGGCTACCCCAGCGGGTTTGTTTGACTAGCCGTCACCCGTCCCGGCTTGGCCCCAATTGCCCAGGAAGTCACCGTCTTTGATGAAGATGGTTATCCGGTTAAGCCATTCGTCGGACACGTAAAGGTTGTTCTTGTCGTCTAGAGCAATTGATGAAGGCCAAACAAACTGACCGTCACCCTGGCCGTAAGACCCAAACTCGAAAAGGTACTACTCTTCCAGGGTAACTACGCTAATTCTCAATCCTCCGGGCCGGTCTTCACGGGAGCGGTTCACCACATAGGTTGTGCCATCCTCGGTGGTGGCTAAATCCACGGGATTTCGGAACGCCGTGCCAGCGAATTTATTGGGACCCAGGGAGTGACTGTAAGCGAAGATCCGGTCGGTGAGCCCGGACAAGTGGGCACTCATGGTTTTAGCTCGTCAACGATTGCTTACCGGGTGATGGTGTTACTGGGGATGTCAGTAGTCTACAATTCTTAAGAAGGCCGCGGATCAATCCGCGGCCTTCGGTCGTCATTGGTTGGAGGGGTATTGTGCCAGATGTAGTTAATACGTCTGGCTTATACCAAGACCGGGTCTTTGCTCTTGGCGTAGACCTGAATCCGCCCTCGAATGTGGTCCAAGATACATATTTCGCCCTTGGGGTTAATCTTAACCGCACATGGGTGGCTCAGATCTTTTTCGAAATTGGGGTCATTGGCGACTGCCAAAGCTCGCTGGCGTATCATATCCGGGTTGGACTGGAGCTTTTCCTTGCCCCATTTCGACAGACCCGCATCGCCGCGCATGTCGGCAACGTAGCGGCCATCGGGATTCAGTACTTGAACTCGGTTGTTTAGCCAGTCGGCCACGTAAATATCACCGTCGGCGTCGGCGCAGACGCTGTTGGGACGGTTGAACTGCCCAATACCACTGCCGCTCTGGCCGAAGGATGCCTGCCATTCACCATCACTGGTGAACAACTGAACTCGGTCGTTGCGCCAGTCGGCCACGTAGACGGTGCCGTCTGGCCCCACGGAGATGCCCCAAGGCATGTTGAACTGCCCGGGTCCCGTGCCTCCGCTCCCAAATTTTCCAATATAGTCGCCATTAAGCGAGAATTTCTGGACGCGGTTGTTACGGCTGTCGGAAATAAACATGGTGCCATCGGCGCTGATGGATATTCCCGCTGGGCGGTCCAATTCTCCATCACCTGAGCCGGCTTTGCCCCAACTGCGCAAGAATTCGCCGTCTTTGTCGAATACGGTAATCCGGTTCAGCCATTCATCGGACACATACAAGTTCTTTTGGTCGTCCAAGGCAACACTGGTGGGCCAAATAAATTGACCATCGCCTTCTCCGTATTCGGCGAACTCAGTGATGTATTCCTCTTCTAGAGTCACTACTCTTATCCGGAGTCCGTCGGGCCGGTTCTCGTAGGACCGGTTGACGACGTACACGGTGTCGTCAGGAGCGATGGCAAAGTCCACAGGGTTGCGGAAGCCCGTGCCAGCGAACTCGTTTCGGCCTACCGAACGGCTGAAAGCGAAGCTACGCTGTGAAAGTCCAAAAAAATGAGTTGACATGTTTTTACCTCGTAAGCTGATGGTTCAAAAGGCTGCGGGCATTCGATTCTTGTCCGGCGCCTTCCAACTTTGTGATGGCCGTCCAATAATAGACGGCCATCAGTCCTTCTTTGTTTCAGTGGGTTTAGAGGAAGTTCACCTTCTCGTGGCTGCTACCGATAATGGCTTTGGCGTCCAAGTCAAACCAGTTCTCCAGGATTGTGGTGTACACAGACCGGAAGTCTAGGTTGAACTTCAGGTTTCCGCCCTCCTCCTGCTTGTTCAGTTCCAGGGAAGGATACTCGCCGTAGACGCCGCCTTTAACATTCTCGCCTACCGCAAAAGCGACTCCGGCGGCACCGTGGTCAGTGCCGGAACCGTTGTCTACGATCCTCCGGCCAAACTCGCTGAAGAACAACAAGGTGACGTTGTCACTGGCGTCATGGTCGCGCAGGTCGGTCATGAAAGTGTCGACAGTAGCGGACACATCGGACCAGAGTCCTGCCTGCAAGGCTGCCTGGTTGGCGTGGGTGTCGAAGCCGTTGTAGGGAGAAGTGGTGTAAAGCACCCGGGTCCCAAACCCGGCCAGGTGGGTCTGAGCAATGTTCTTCATGTACTGGCCGACGGATGTGTTGGAATACTCCACGTTGGAGGTGTACATGCTCGGCGCAGTGGCCAAGATATCGGCGCCTTTCAAGGCGTCGGTGCCGGTGTTGCGGATGTAGTCCATGACGGCGCCACGGCCAATAGCCGGGGAGTACATGCGTCCGAACACATCAAGAGCTTCGCTTCGTTGATCGGTTCCTTCGATGCCGGTCAACAGACCATAGGTCTCCAGATCCCCAACGGATGCTACGGGCACGCCGTCCTTGGCCAATGCTCGGGGAAGGCCTCGACCGAAGTTGACGCCGGTCAGGACGTTCTCGGCAGTGGGGTCTAGGTCCTTGAGGACCCGGCCCAGCCAGCCCTCCGAGCCCTGAGTGTCCGGCTCACAGGTGTGCCAGATGTCCATGGAACGGAAGTGGGAATAGCTGGAGTTGGGATAGCCGATGCCCAGGAATACTGCCAGCTTTCCTTCGTCCCAGTACTTCTTCAAGGGGCCCATGGTGGCATGGAAGCCCAGATCGTCGTTGATGGGTATGAGTTGATCGTCAGCTATTGCGATGGTTGGCCGGGAGTCACGGTATAGCCCGTTGTTACGGGGGATTACTGTATTTAGACCATCATTACCGCCTGACAGTGAAAGAACTGCCAAGACCGGGTCTTTTTTGGTTGAAACCATGTTTTCTCCTCTTCTTTAGATAGTGATAGTGATTTTGTCTATTTGGATGATTCTGGCCTTTTCCAGAATATTCTTACTCGAACTGGAATTCCGCAGTCGAGGCAATCATCTGGAACATTTCGCCGGTCCGGCGGGTGAATTCTGTCTCCTCGGCGGTGTTCCCGTGCTTAAGTTCGCCGCTCTTCTCGGCATGGGCGACCAGCTCATTGTGAGTGCTTTCGTCCACAGTGATTGGACCGATCATGTCCAAACATCCGGCGACGAAGGACTCTGGGCTCATCGTTGCGCCCTGCCCCATCAGCCGTCCGACCAAGGCTTGGACGCCGGGAAGTGAAGTGTTGCCGAGCAAGTCGGAAGCGTAGTTGATCCGCTCCACCAGTGTACCGCTGTCGATCCACTCCCGGCCTGTGTGCCAGCCTTCAACGGTGGGGGGATTCATCAAGTCCATACCCATGTATTTGGGCTCTTGGGAGAGCTCGAACAGTCCGGGCTTAATTTCCCTGTGGTCGTCCACCAAGCGAAGCGTGCCCGCAACCATCTCGGCAGGGCTCTTTACCTTGGCAAATCGTACCTCTTCAGACTTGAAAGACTCGGAAGTGAACAACACCCGGAGCATTGCCGTGATGTCGTATCCAGAGTCGAAATACGCTTTTTCCATGCCCTGTATTAGCTCAGCATCCCGCAGTGGGGTTAAACGCCAAGCCGGAATCTGCACATCGTCGGCAACGAAGAAGTTGTACAAGTGGCGGGAGATGAAACGGGCCGTTGCGGGCTGCTTGCAGACGATATCCAGAATGTCATCGCCATCCCAGTTACCGGTTTCGCCCAAGAAGGTCTTCTCTGTGTCATCGTGGTCCGCAGGGTCGAACCGGAACTCCCATGGGCTGCGACCATGAGGGAACGGAGGGTAAGGAGGAGCTATGTTCCAACCGGTAAATGCCCTGGCGCATGCCTTGACGTCGTCCTCGGAGTAATTGAAGCCCTCGTCTTTACCAACACCCAAGGAGAACAACTCTAACAATTCGCGACCATAGTTCTCGTTCAAGGCTACTTTGTGGCTTTCCGAGTTATCCAAGTAATACATCATGCCGGGGTTGGTGGATAGCTTGTACAGCAGGTCCCGGAAGTTGCCCATTCCGTTCTCCCGGAACAGCTCAATCATATTGCCCATTTCAAAACCGCTGTCTATCTTGCTATGGCCGGCGCAGAAAATCATGTGCCAGAAGAGTGACATTTTCTCCTGGAGCTGGCGGGGGTTGTTGATCATGCGGTAGATCCACATCTGAACATTGACTTCAATCGCAGCGGCCTGATAATAAGAAGGCTGCAAGCGATACAGCAGGTCTTCCCCCAACTCGGCTTGTTGGTCCGGGTTCAGGAATTCTTCCACGGTTGCGTCATATCCTTTGGCTGCTCTGGCCTCGATCTCCTCGCGGCTTGCGCCAAAGGCGGCCCGGCGCAACAAATGAGCCATTAATGAAATATCTTGATCAGCCATGTGCTCCTCCTATTTACCTGTTTTTTGGTGCTTTGATTTGCCTATTTACGGCCAAAGGGGTCGAAAATGGAACACTAAGTGCACGCTCTATTATAACGAGAAGTTCGCGCAGGCCCTTGCTTGGGCAGGCGCTATCGACTTCAGAACGTCACTCTTTGGTAACAACCATTCTAAGGTAATAAGATAATATAACCCGACGTGCCTGTCAACATGCTGAAACATTCTTAGTTGAGGGCAATTGGCAGCCAATTTTGGCGCGAAAGATGCTCGAAAATTGATAAATCCATAGTTAAGGCGGCAGTCGAGAATCACTTGAGATCGTTTGCGGTTCAACTGCTATTTCCGACACATAAAGCACTTTGCCTGCTGGCGCTTTTTGCATTTATTCCAATCCTCACGTAACTCAGAAGAGAAGACGCCTCTTGCTATAGGCGGTGCAAACATTTTGCGTTGCATCTACCTTTCGAGACCGGGTTACTGTCTATAACCCGGGGTACTGTCTATTACACGATATAACACGGAAACGATACTCTCGATTGGATTGAAGATAAACCAGTTATCGCAATCGAGCAGAACTCAGGTATGTGGGGCTTGCCTTGACTATTAACCATTGATGCCGATGATGCCCAATAAATTAAGATGCCCAATATATAAGGCGAGCCAACTAGTCTTCGCCTTTACTTCGAGAACCTTCGCAAGAAAACCTCAGACAATCCCCCACTTTACTGCGTCACCACACTGAGCGTAAACGACGAGCGATGCGGACTTCTAACAATAGATGGGGACGTCAGATGGGGACGTCTTGCAACGACCCCTGAGCATAAAAACCCGAGGGTTCAGACTTAGGCACAACAAGATCACAGCCGACGATTTATTTGGGGCACAAGGGGGTGGGCCGTGGGTCTGCGACCTTTGGGGGGGTTGCGGGCAATGGACGGAACGAAAAAATTGGATTGGCAAACAATTTCTACGCCCGACCAACATTTCGCTTGAGCTACTACAGCATTCGTAAATGTTGTGGTCAGATAGGCTATAGGCCCCATTTGGGGAGCCAATTACACCTAATCCGGTGGCCAAACACGCAAAAACTAAACCAATGCAAAAGTGGGATCTACATGGATTCGTGAGTAAGCGATGTAGTTTTCACCTTGGGATCAGTTTAGTTACATAAAGTGTTGATTTATACTTGACACTATCAATCGGCCTTTGCTAGGATTCCATCGGCTCACGATGTATCCTCCCATTCCAGGCGTTGCCATGTGAATGTTCCACCGCAACGTCGATGTTGGACTTGCCGGGCCAGGTCGTTTCTGCCCAGTTGCTGGAAAATGGGGGACGAGACCGCAAGATGACTGATCGGCCTGTTGCGAAATTAAATAGAAGACCGGAACTTCCTCCGATGTTCGCCCGTTATAAGTCCTGGGTTGAGGAAGGATTGGTTCGAGCCGTGCCGCAAGCTGATGCTGGCAGCCTTTATATATTGCTTCAGTACCATCTAGGTTGGGTGGACCAAAAGGGCAATCCGCCCGAGGTGGCGATTTCCCAAGGGAAAGCCCTTCGGCCCACGTTATGCTTGTTCGCTTGTCAGGCCCTGTCAGAGAGCGTAGATCAGGCTTCTCCCGCAGCGGCGGCGCTGGAATTGATTCACAACTTCTCCTTAATACACGATGATATCCAAGACCAAGACTGGGAGAGGCGCCACCAACCCACGGTCTGGTGGCTATGGGGCGTGCCTAAGGCATTGGTTGCTGGCAACGCCTTGCAATCCGTGGGAGACCTGGCGCTGCTTAACTCCGCCGAAGGCGGGGCTTCTGCCGAGGTTACGCTAAGGGTCTCGCATCTATTGACCGCCAGCTATCTGGAAATGATTGAAGGTCAGTGCATGGACTTGGCTTTCGAAAGCAAGATTGGCACAACTTCCGATGAATACCTGAGGATGATCGCTTGCAAGACCGGTGCTCTTTTTCGGTCCGGCTTGGAGATCGGCGCTTCTCTTGCGACCGACGATCCTTCGGAGGTGGAGGCATTTTCACGGTTTGGCAGCAACATTGGCCGAGCATTTCAGATTAGAGACGATTATTTAGGGATTTGGGGAGACGTGGCTACATTGGGGAAAGCCGCGGGCAATGACATACGCCGTCGAAAGAAATCATTCCCAGTGGTTTTCGCTCTTGAGCACGCCAAAGGGCCAGCTTTGGATGACCTCATGAGAATTTACCAGCAAGAAGAGCTAGAAGAACAGGATGTTGACCAGGTAATGGATATTCTCGAAGAGGTCGGCGCAAAACAACAGTCCGAAAAGATCACTGAAATCAGCGCAGAGGAGGCCATTCAGTCGCTGAAGAGTGTCTCCTTACCTGCTTGGGCTAGGAGTGAAGCCGAAGATTTGGTTGATTTCCTAGCGAACCGGGAATTCTAAGCACCTTCATTAAACACCCTCATAAGGGAACAGATTGATGTCCGGCCGGTATGGGAATCAGGGCGGGGCTTTATACTGCCGGAGGGACTAGATAGAAAATTTGAGGAAATAGGTATCAAATCGGTATCAGTAGGGTGGGCAACATGCAGAGAGCAAAACGGCCGCTGGAGCTTTCGTTCCGATTGGCTTCCTATATATTGAAGAAACGGCTTCGAGGACAGAAACGCTTTCCATTGGTAACTATGTTGGAACCTTTGGAAATGTGCAACCTGGCTTGCATCGGTTGCGGGCGGATCAGAGAGTACAAACCCGTGCTCGACAAAATGATGTCGGTGGAAGTGGCCATAAATGCGGTTAAAGAGTCGGGAGCGCCCATTGTGTCAATCGCTGGCGGTGAGCCGACGATTCACCCTCGTATCGATCAAATCATCAACCGCTTAGTCGAACAAAAGTATTTCGTTTATTGTTGCACCAACGGCCTGCTTTTAGAACGGTTGCTCGACAAGGTCAAGCCGTCCAAGTACCTGTGCTGGGTGGTCCATGTTGATGGCATGGAGCAAAAGCATGACGAGTCGGTGGACCGCCCCGGGGTTTTCAAGAAGGCCATTCAAGGCATCAATACTGCGTTGGACAGGGGATACCGGGTGTGCACCAACAGTACCGTATTTCGCGGTAGCGATGTTGAGGACCTGTGGGAAATGTTTCGGTTGGTGAGCGACATTGGCGTCGAAGGCTCCATGATTTCCCCGGGCTACGACTTCGAAGATGCCCCGGACCAAGACATGTTCTTGACCCGGGGCGAGTCACATGCTCTGTTCCAAAAGTTGCTCAATCCGGAAAAGACTCAAGGCATGAAGTTTTACAACAATCCCTTGTATCTAAATTTTCTAAAGGGTGACCGCGACTACCAGTGTACGGCTTGGTCCAATCCAACCTATACCGTCATGGGCTGGCGAAAGCCTTGCTATCCGCTGGCCGATGAGCATGTGCAGCAAGTGGATGAGTTATACGACGAAGAACTTTGGGAGCGGTTCGGTGTAGGGAAAGATCCGCGGTGCGCTAATTGTATGATGCACTGCGGGTTCGAGTCGGCGACCATTTTCCAGGCTGTTTCCAGCCCCAAGGATTGGGCAACCCTAATCAAGTCCGGCGCCGCCGGGAAGTCAGGTATCACGGCAGCCTGAGTCTCTTGGGGTTCTTGATTTGAGGGCTTTGGTTGACCCGGTGATAAATGTCAACAATAAATACACGTGGGGCGTACGCGAACTAAAGTTGCTAACGATAATAGCCAGCATGGACTACGAACTCTCCGGTCTTCATCAGAAGCTGGAACTAGTTGCGGCTTCCGGCAAAGATGTGACTTCTAACCCCGCCGTACCTGACAAAAACTCCGAGGTACCGAATCTTGTAGTCATTGGTGTGGGAAAAGAGCGTGCCCAAGCCTCGGTCCGGCGGTTGTTGGAAGAACGGGCCTCTGGTTCTTTGAACGCCGATGGCGAAACCCATGAACTATTGCTGTTGGGAGTAGCTGGAGGCGTGGTTTCTGAACTCGGCACCGGAGACTTGGTACTCTCTTCCCGGTACTTTAAGGACAGCCAGTGTTGGGATATTTCCGATTCCAACATCGGTATTGCGAGTACTGGAGCAACAGGTCCGGGCAATGTCACGACGATAAAAAGTACAACAGAAAGTCCGCCGGATACTACAACTCCGGATACTACAACTATAGAAAGTGCCCTGACGCCTGATTCGAACATGTTGGAATTGGCAACCAAGGCCTGCGCTGCGGGTGGCCCCAAAGCGAACTTAGTGGACTCGGTAACGGTGGGTCGGGTGATTGGAGCTCCAGAGGATAAGCGCTCGATTGCCAGCACCTATCCTGTGGGCATAGTGGAGATGGAGGATTACTGGGTGGCCGAATTAGCCGCAGAATACGGGGTGGCCTTTCTTGCCGCACGGGTCGTCTTGGACACTGTCGACCAAGCATTGCCGGGATGGCTACTGGGGCTGACAAGCTCCAGGTTTAAGGCCGCTTTGTTTTTGGCGCTTAAGCCTTGGCGAATCCCAACGGTGTTTCGGCTGGCCCGTCAGCGTCCCGTCGCCCAAAGTTCACTAACCCGGTTCGCCCTAAAGTTCTTGGACCAGCGGTCGAAAGCAAAAGCAATTCTTAGGGATAGTGTTGACCTGAACATTTACGCTGGTCTACCTGGTGGCCGGGAGAGCACAAGGGTGTCCACATGAAAGTCTTAGTTACCGGGGCTACTGGGTTTATTGGCGGCAACCTGGCCAGGCAACTTTGGGAGCGAGGCTACGAAGTTAAGGCTTTGGTGCGTCCGGGTAGCAATAGGTCGGCCATTGACGACACCGGAATTCAGCAGGTGACCGGGGACATTCTGGACCGTGAATCGGTGGACAGGGCCGTTGAAGGATGCGAGGCTGTTTATCACTGCGCCGCCGCATACAGCTTCTGGTCTCCTGATCCCGATTTGATTTACCGCACCAACGTGGAAGGCACTGTAAACGTGCTTAAAGCTGCTTTAAAGGCTGGCGTGTCCCGTGTCGTTTACACCAGCACCGTTTCGACCATCGGCCTTCCCGATTGGGAGCTGGCGACAGAACAAACCGAGGCTGATCCCACTCACTTGGCGGGAAACTATAAGAAATCCAAGTATCAGGCGGAACTCGCTGCGTTGGATATGGTATCCCAAGGCTTGCCGGTCGTAGTGGTGAATCCCACCACCCCGGTTGGATCTTGGGACGTGAAGCCGACACCCACCGGTCGCATGGTTTTAGATTTTCTGTTGGGGCGTATTCCCGCCTATGTCGATACCGGCATGAACCTGGTGGATGTTGAAGACGTTGCCGCTGGCCATATTTTGGCCATGGAGCGAGGTCAAGCAGGACAACGATACCTGCTGGGCAACCGGAACGTCAGCCTGAAAGAGGTTTTCTCCATGCTGGAGGATGCGACCGGCCTGGCTGCGCCCAAGTGGAGGGCCCCATATTGGCTGGTCATGGGCGCAGGGTATGTTGACGAGCTCCTGGAAGGTAAGCTGCTGAAGCGTGAGCCGCGAATTCCTTTAGAAGGGTTGAAAGTATCCAGAACGCCAATGTACGTTAGCTGCCAGAAAGCGATCACCGAATTGGGGCAACCGCAAAGTTCTGTGGAAGGAGCCTTGCAAAGAGCCATCAAATGGTTTAGCGATTACGGTTACACCAAGGACCGGGCGGGAAAAATCAAGATACCCGTCGGTTAACCGTAGCTTCGATCACGCAGTTTATATGAGGAATAAGTCGGGAATTTATTAGGGATTTCGAAAAATATGGGAGCAGTCCAAAAAACAAAAACTCAAAGGCCAGCAAGGGAAGCATTGGGCCGGACCATCCGGCGAAGCCAGGACTATTTTCGGGACAGCCAAAGCACCGAGGGTAACTGGTGCGGGGAACTCGAGTCCAACTCCACCATGGAAGCCGAATACCTAATGCTGTGCTTTTTGTTGGACCGGGTCGATGAAGACCGGGTTCGCAAAGTTGCCAATCATATATTGAGCAAACAACGCGCGGACGGCTCTTGGGGTCAATATTATGAAGCCCCTGGGGACTTGAGCACATCGGTAGAATGCTACTGCGCACTAAAGCTGGCTGGCCACGGTGCCGAGTCGCAACCTATGCAATTGGCCCGGCAATTCATACTATCCCGCGGCGGTGTCCCCAAAGTAAGGATATTTACCAAAATCTGGCTGGCCCTGTTCGGCCAGTGGGAGTGGGAAGGCACCCCCAACATGCCGCCGGAGTTGATTCTCCTGCCGTCGTGGCTCCCATTTAATATTTACAAATTCTCCAGTTGGGCTAGAGCTACTATAGTTCCGATGCTGATCATTCTCACCCACCGTCCTTCCTGCACGGTGCCTGCCGAAAAGGGGATTGACGAGCTATACCCGGAATTGCGCAGTGAGATAGACTACTCGCTGCCCGAGCCCACCGGTGGCTGGGGCTGGGCGAAAGCATTTCACCGGCTTGACCGGTTAATCGGTTTGTACCAGAGCTTGCCTGTGCATCCATTCCGTGGCCTAGCAGAAAAGAGGATCGCTGACTGGATACTAGACCATCAAGAAGCCGATGGTTGTTGGGGCGGAATTCAGCCACCCTGGGTCTACTCGCTGATAGCTCTACACTATCTTGGCTTACCGGCGGATCACCCCGCCATGGAACAGGGGTTCGCCGGGTTTGAGTTGTTTGCGATTGAAGATGAAGATACCTGTACGGTGCAAGCGTGCATGTCTCCGGTGTGGGACACCTGCTTGGCCCAAATAGCCCTGTTGGAATCCGGTATTGCGGCCGACGATCCAATGGTTCAGAAATCGACCCGCTGGCTGTTGGACCGGCAAATTTTAAGCGGGGGCGATTGGCAGGTTAACGCCAAGAACGTACAGCCGGGAGGGTGGGCATTCGAGTTCCACAACGACCAATACCCGGATATTGATGACGTGGCGGAAGTTATCATCGCATTGAACGGAGTCCAGTTGAATTCCGAAGAAGATGCGGAACGACTCAATGCCATCGCACGGGGTGTTGCCTGGCTGTCGGCAATGCAAAGCAAAAACGGTGGTTGGGCTGCCTTTGACAAGGACAACAATGCCAAATACCTGACCAAACTCCCATTTTCCGACTTTGGTGAAAGCTTGGATCCTCCCAGCGCCGACGTGACAGCACACATTATCGAAATGTTCGGAAAACTGGGATATGCCCGAGACGCTCCGGTGGTTCGCCGAGCCTATGATTATTTGTTGGGTGAGCAAGAATTCGACGGTTCTTGGTTCGGCAGGTGGGGCGTGAATTATATTTATGGTCTAGGAGCCGCATTGCCAGCCCTTGCCGCCATCGGCGAAGACATGAGTCAGAGTTACATACGCCGTGGATTGGCTTGGCTAGAAAGTTGCCAGAATGAAGACGGCGGTTGGGGCGAAAGCTGTGGTTCCTATGTGGATCCCGAACTCCGGGGCGTGGGGCCAAGCACGGCATCCCAGACCGCTTGGGCTCTCCTAGCATTCTTGGCTGCGGACGAGGGTGGTAGTGATGCTGTCAACCGGGGAGTCGACTACCTGGTTAGGACCCAGAAAGATGATGGTTGTTGGGACGAACCGTACTTCACCGGCACCGGTTTTCCAGGGTTCGGTATTGGGGAAAGACTAGAGGACTTGCCAAAGCCAGGAGAATCGGGACACCAAGGCTTGGATATGCCAGCAGGATTCATGATCAATTATCATCTGTACCGCAACTATTGGCCATTAACTGCCCTGGGGCGGTACTCAAGCTTTCTTCGTGCGGAATCTTTAGGCGAATCTAGAATGCAGAGTCGTTAAGTAAATTTCGCTGCTGGTTCCCACGAATGTCCGGGGTTGACCCTAGAAATGGCAAACAAAACATAACGCTCTGGGGCCTGAGAGCCACTTATTTCCTTAGGGGGACACTAAGAGCATGAAACACCAGTCCTTTTGCCTCCGCGTAGACACACAAACAGCACCAGAGTTCATAGACATTACTGACTGGGTAAGCCAATGTGTGGCCCAATCCCAAGTAGTCAATGGTTTTGCGGTAGTCTTCTCCAAGCACACAACCGCCGCTGTGAAGATTAACGAAAACGAACCGTTGCTCCTGCAGGATATGGCCAAGTTACTTGAAAGCTTCTCGCCCAGGAAAGGGAATTACTCCCATAATGACTTTAGTATCCGCACAGTTAACATGACCCCCGACGAAGCGCCCAACGGACATGCCCACTTGCAACACCTGCTTCTAGGGACCAGCGAGACTGTACCGGTTATCGATGGAATGATGCAGTTTGGGCGCTACCAAAGCATCTTCTTCATCGAATTAGACCACCCACGTCCCAGAGAAGTCATGGTCCAAGTTGTTGGAGAGTGACCCGAGCCAGCAATGACTAAAGCCTTCCATCCTGGGTTAAATAAAACCAAGCGAGCCGGGAATACCCTGGGGACTTAAGGGTATCGGTTTTTCTGACCGCGGTTATTACGTAGTGGACCCGTGCATAGCTTATTCGGGCTGGGCTTCGTGATAATATACACGCCACAATGAGTCCCGTTATTCCGCGTACCAATTGCAAGACCACGAGCCATGGGGGCGGGCCGTGAAGGATTTGGAACTGGCCTACGAAGAATGCCGTTCGATTACGCGGCGGGAAGCCAAGAACTTCTACTACGCATTTCTCACCCTCCCCTCCGCTCAACGTAGAGCTATCTACGTTGCATATGCCTTTTGCCGCCACTGTGACGACGCTGTAGATCAAGTGGCAACCACGGAAGACAAACTCTCTGCATTGGCCGCACTGCAAGACGATCTGGACCGCACCTATTCGGGAACAGCCGACACCCCTGTTTATGTTGCGCTGGCCGACGTAGCGGCAACCTATGCCATCCCGCAGGAATATTTCCAAGAAGTCATAGCCGGCGTTGAGTCCGACCTTGTAAAAAACCGCTACGAAAACTTCGAGGAGTTGCAGCGGTATTGTTATCAGGTGGCCTCTGTAGTAGGGCTTATTTGCTTGCAAATCTTCGGCTACAAAGACCCTGTCGCCAAGCAACACGCCATCGACTTGGGGCTGGCCATGCAACTGACCAACATCGCTCGAGACGTACAAGAAGACTTAGGTTACGGTCGTATTTATATCCCCCAAGATGAACTGGCCCAGTTTGGTTATACCGAAGAGGAATTGAAAGCTGGGGTAATTAACGAGGCTTTTATTGAACTTATGCGATTTCAGACCCAAAGGGCTCGGTCCTACTTCCGCAGCGGCTTTAAACTGCTGCCATATTTGTCCTACCGCTCTCGGGCCTGCCCGGCGGTGCTTGGACAGTTGTACCGGAAGGTATTAGAACACATTGAGGAAGCCGATTTCGACGTTTTAAGCCAACGAATTTCCTTGAGCACTGGGGAGAAAGTGAGAGTCACCGCTCAGACTTGGTTATTTAATACCCTACCCCTGCTACCCTCCACCCGAGGCTGATAACCTCGTTCCGGGAACTGCACTGTCCTTCCGGCTCCCCGATTAAGGCTAGAAAATCAAAATTCACCCGATTAACACAGATGCGGCTACTACTCCGTCGCACCTGTGCCTTAAAATGGGTGGAGTATTAACCGCTCACCTGTATTTGTCACCCGGCACACTCGACTTGAACAACCTGAGAAGAGTGCCCGGAAGTTGCGAGTCTGTAGGCCATGGTGCAAATTAACAGAGTAGTTGCCGTAACCGGAGCCGCCGGTTACGTGGGCCGCCGGTTGCTCCACAAATTGGAGGAAGGGGGAGAGCAACGCAAGCTGGTTGCCTTGGACACCAGGCCATTAGCATTTCCGGTGCACAATGTGGCCGCCTATCGGCAGGACGTGGCCGAACCCATTGAATCTACCCTCCGGCGTCACCGGGTAACCAGCTTGGTGCATCTCGCTTTCATCGCCAGACCCGGCCGAAGTCGCCGGGAGATTGCGGCCATTCGCGAGACTAACCTGGGTATGTTGAAGTCTGTTCTAGACTCTTGCGTCCGCGCACGGGTAGGCCACTTCATATACGTTAGCTCCCACACTGTTTACGGTTCGCACTCGGATAACCCGATCCCGATACCCGATACATCACCCTTGCGTCCTCAGCCCGACTTTCCATATGGGTATGACAAGTTCCTGTCGGAACATATCATCCAAGAGTTTAGCGAGCAACACCCGGATATTAAAGTCACCGTATTGCGCGCCTGCATTGTATTGGGACCGAACGCCGACGATCCGATATCGAAAACTCTCTTCAAGCCGGTTTTGCTGGGAGTGTTGGACTACAACCCTCCTCTCCAGTTTCTGTATGAAGACGATCTTGCCCGAGTGATTGGCAATATCATCGGCGAAGAACTCCCCGGAGTTTTCAACGTGGTGGGCGAAGGCGTAGTGTTTTATCAGGAACTTGCCAAAATCATCAAGAGCAGGCTAGTGAACCTACCTGCTGTCCTTGCTTATCCCCTGGTCCAGTTGACCTGGGAACTAGGGATTCAGCGAGAGTCAACTTCCTGCGGATTGGACCTGATCCGGTACCCAATTATTCTCGATTCAAGCAGATTTCGGCAGATGACCGGTTACCGGTTCTGGCACACATCCCTGGAAACCGTGACCGCATTCGCCAACTCGTGCTTGCTGGTCAAAGAAGACATCTGATCACTGTCTGAAAAAGCGTTTTGGAGCTGCTCGCGAGCTACGTTTTGCCATGCCCGAGACAACTAAAGTCATCCTCGATACAGACCCAGGAGTCGATGACGCCATCGCTATTCTTATGGCCATGGCGTCGCCTGAGCTGGAATTAGTGGGGATCACCACCGTCGGCGGCAATGTGAGATTGGCGCGGGCGACGCGGAACGCTCTAGCTCTGCTGGAGTACGCTGGCCGCCAGGAAGTGCCCGTGGCGAAAGGTGCGGCCAGGCCTTTACGAGGGCGATACGGGTATTCCTACAGTTTCCACGGGCGGACCGGGCTTTCCCGGCGTCTGCCTCGGCCCAGCTACCGCGCAATCGACACCAAGGCAGTTGGTTTCCTGGGCCAAAAGCTGCAAAGTCAGCCGGGCCAATACACATTGGTGGCTTTGGGCCCTCTCACCAACCTTGCCCATATGATGATGGAATACCCCGATGCTTTAAGCCAGTCCGCCTCCATCGTGGTCATGGGTGGCGCAGTGGACTGTCCGGGCAACGTTACTCCCCACGCCGAATTCAATTTTTACAGCGACCCGATGGCGGCCGATAAGGTCATGGCCTCGGGCATCCCCATGACCTTAGTGGACCTCGGTTCTAGCCGCCAGACGTTTATTACCAGAGAAGAAGTCGAGGGGTTGAAATCCACTTCCTCAATTGGACGTTTGGCAGTTCAAATCCTCAAGAACTGGTTTCGACGGGACCCCAAACGCATGCGCTTTGAATTCTACGACCCATTGGCTTTGGCCGCAGCTTTGCGTCCGGAGTTAATCACGGTTCGTCAGGTGGCGCTTGGGGTGGAGAATTCCGACCAGGAACGTTTGGGCCAGTCGATGGTGGAGTCAAACATAGGACCGGTATCGATGGCCGAGCGGGTAGACGCCAAAGAGTTCTCAGTGCTGTTTGATGACCTATTTTGTCTGAACCGGCGGTGAGCTAGTTCTATTGCTATGTGAAACTGATGAATACGAGTTTACCCCCACTCTAACTTTCCCCCATGAAGGGGGAGAGAATTAGTCCCTTCCCCCATTTCGGGGGAAGGTTAGGATGGGGGTATCGATTTGCTAGTCAAAAATATGTGGGAATGATACTAGGTCGTGTTGACATTTCAACGTAGCCAAATGAGCGTGCTGACGAAGTGGAGAAAACCGAGGTAGGTCGTGGCGAGCTTGTCGTAGCGCGAGAA
>MUCU01000029.1 GCA_002817055.1 SAR202 cluster bacterium Io17-Chloro-G7
CCCGCCGCGGCCGCCATGGCCGGGCTGACTAGGTGGGTGCGACCGCCTTTGCCTTGCCGGTTCTCGAAATTGCGGTTTGACGTAGAAGCACAGCGCTGCCCTGCTTCCAAAATATCGGGGTTCATACCCAGGCACATGGAGCAACCAGCCACCCGCCAGTCGAACCCTGCCTCGGTGAAGATGCGGTCTAATCCTTCCTCTTCGGCTTGCTGCTTGATCAGCGCCGAGCCGGGCACTACCATGCTGTATACAGCGGGATGCGCTTTCTTGCCCTTGACCACTTCTGCGGCGGCCCGCAGGTCTTCCAAACGCGCGTTGGTGCAAGCGCCAATGAAAACCCGATCGATCTTTACTTCTTCCATTGGGGTATTCGGCTCTAGCCCCATGTATTGGATCGCTCTCTCGGCAACCTCCCGTTCGTTCGGGTCGGAGTAAGACGCCGGATCGGGTATCCTGCCGGTCACTGGAATAACCATGCCGGGATTTATGCCCCAGGTGACGAATGGCTCCAAGCTGGAGGCCTCGATTTCAACCGTGCGGTCGAACTTAGCGCCTGTGTCCGTGGGCAGGGCCTTCCACCGCTCCACGGCATCGTCAAAGTCCTTACCTTGCGGGGCGAAGCGGCGACCACGCAGGTAATCGAAAGTCGTCTGGTCGGGAGCGATCATACCCGCTCTTGCGCCGGCTTCTATTGTCATGTTGCAAACAGTCATCCGACCGTCCATGGACATGGAGCGGATGGCTTCGCCGGTGTATTCGATTACGTGTCCCACCCCACCGTTCACCCCAATCCGCCCAATAATCCCCAAAATGACGTCCTTGGGCGACACTCCGGAGGGTAGTTCGCCGTTGATCCTCACTTCCATGGTATTGGGTTTGTACTGGCGCAGGGTCTGGGTGGCCAGCACGTGCTCCACTTCCGAAGTGCCGATGCCTATGGCGAAAGATCCCAAGGCTCCGTGAGTAGCGGTGTGACTGTCGCCGCAGACCACCGTCTTGCCCGGCTGAGTATAGCCCAAGTCGGGGCCGATTATATGGACAATCCCCTGATAAGGACTGAACCGGTCGTACAGAGTTACCCCGAACTCTTCACAGTTTTTGGTGAGGGCATCCAGTTGCTTGATGGAGATTTCGTCCACCACCGGACGGGTCAACTCCCAGGTTGGGGTGTTATGGTCGGCGGTGGCCACGGTCAGGTCGGTTCGCCGCACCCGGCGTCCTGCCATTCTCAGACCGTCAAACGCCTGGGCGGAGGTAACCTCGTGCACCAAGTGAAGGTCGACGTAAATTATCGACGGCTGATCCGGCTCTTCATGAACCAGATGAGCATTCCAAATTTTTTCGAACATGGTTTGTGGCGGCATGTTGAGCTATTTCTCCTCGGGATTTTCCGAAATGACTGAATTTGAACGTAAAGTTCGCATTCTTGGTTGTTGAATAGCGAAACCTGACTCAGGCCATCCGAACTGGCATTTGAGCGTTAGAACTGCCGATATTTGACGACGACAAGCGAACCACCAATAATCGACGGATTTCGGCTGAGGCGTGTTTCACTGGAGCAGGAAATTTCGAAGCTCATTATATCACTTTGACCTTACGACGCAGCACTTCGGCGGTTGAAAAACCGGATAGGTGCTTCGCTCGGGACAATCGCTTAGGATGGCAGACCCAGAGGCCGGAGCGATGGTACACTAGCTGTTAAATAAGCTTCGGTTGCCCGCCTAATCAATACTTGGGAACCGAATTGGCTTCAAGGCATAAAAAAGACAAAAAATCTATCCCGTAAGATTTCAGGAGGTCCCCAGCCATGCCCGGATCCGACGCATACGTTTTGCCCCAGGCCGTACGGCCTACCAAGTACACCCTGAAAATTCAGCCCGACTTGGAGCAGTTCACTTTCAGTGGCGAGGAAAGTATCTCCATTGAGGTGGTGGAAGCCACTTCCGAGATCGTTTTGAATGCCACCGAACTTCAGGTGCAATCGGCGGCATTGGCTTTCGATGGGGCCACCAGCAACGCAACAAATATTAGCTACGACAATGCCAAAGAGACCGTGACCCTAGCGTTCTCAGAGCCAATAAAGCCGGGCCAAGGAAGCTTGGACCTTGCTTTTACAGGCGTGCTAAATGACAAACTCCGTGGCTTTTACCGCAGCCACTACACCGGAGAAGACGGCCAAGAGAGAACCTTGGCAACCACCCAATTCGAGGCAACCGACGCACGGAGGGCTTTCCCTTGTTGGGACGAGCCAGCCCATAAGGCCAGCTTCGATCTCACTTTGGTGATTCCTTCGGATCTGGTGGCTGTGTCAAATAATCCGGTCATCGAGGAATCCTCGGCAGGACCGGGATTAACCAGGCTCCGGTTTGCCGAGACTCCTATAATGTCAACCTACCTTTTGGCCTTCATGGTTGGAGACCTGACCTCGATTGAGTCCCAGTATACCGGCGCCAGCGGCAGCACCAAGGTCGCGGTGTGGACCACCCGGGGTAAAGAAGAACAGGGAAGGTTTGCTTTGGACACATCCGTGCGGCTCCTGTCCTTCTTTAACGATTATTTCGGCATTCCGTATCCGTTGGAGAAGCTGGACCACATTGCCATCCCCGATTTCGCCGCCGGAGCTATGGAAAACTGGGGTGCGATAACCTACCGGGAAACAGCCTTGTTGGTTGACCCCGAGAACTCTTCCGCAGGAACCCGGCAAAGGGTTGCCGAGGTGGTGGCCCATGAAATGGCGCACATGTGGTTCGGTGATTTGGTTACCATGCAGTGGTGGGACGACCTGTGGCTAAACGAGAGCTTCGCTTCCTGGATGGGCAACAAAGCGGTGGACTGGGCTTTCCCGGAATGGGAAATGTGGACCCAATTCGTCAATATGGACACCAACCGCGCCCTAAGCCTGGATGGCCTAAAGAACTCCCACCCCATCGAGCAGGAGGTTAAAGACCCCGCAGAGATAGGCCAGCTTTTCGACGCCATCAGCTATTCCAAAGGCGCATCGGTAATCCGCATGCTGGAGCAGTTTCTTGGCCCGGACGTCTTTCAAAAGGGACTGCAAGTTTATATTTCCAACAATCAATACAGTAACGCCAAGACCGAAGATTTGTGGGCGGCCCTGGAGACGGCGTCGGGCCAGCCGGTGACCTCAATCATGGACTCGTGGACCAAGCAGATGGGTTATCCAGTATTGCAAGTCGAAACGGCGGGCACTGCGGAACAGCCGGAGTTGGTGTTATCCCAGGAGCGCTTCGTTTATGACCGCCCGTCGGGCGAAAGTGAGCCCGACCCCGAGGTTTGGCGCGTTCCGATACGCATCAGCCGCAGCGGCTCCAGTGAGGCGACTACGCTGCTCATGGATGAACGGACCGTCCGTATGCCGTTGGAACAACCGGCACAATCGTCCAGCCAAGACCAAAATTGGTTCAAAGTGAATCCCGATCAGACCGGATTCTTCCGGGTAAACTACCAAGCCGAGGGCTGGCAACGGCTGGTGTCCGCGGTGGAGTCCCTTGAATTGCCGGCTTCCGACCGTTTGGGCATCCAAAACGACGCCTACTCCCTTTCCAGGGCCGGACTGTTGCCGGTAACCCAATTCTTGTCCTTGGCCAGAGCCTACGGGAACGAGACCGACGCGTCGGTCTGGGGCGACCTTTCCAGCAACCTGCGGGACATTGAGGTGATGTTGGCAGGAGATCCCTCCCACAGCCAGTTTCAGGCGTTCGCCCAAGGAATTTTCCAACCGGCGGTCCAACGGGCCGGATGGGACGCAAAGCCGGGCGAAGGTCACTTGGACGCCCTGTTGCGCAGCACAGTCCTGAGCCAGGCTGGCAGCTATGGCGACACCGGTGTTCTAGACGAGGCGAAGGCCAGGTTTGCCAGATATCTCAACGACCCCGCTGCGATACATCCCGACCTGCGGGGCATTGTGTTCGGCTTGGCCGGTCAATCCGGCGACCGGTCCACCTACGACCAACTATGGAAGCTTGAAAAGGAAGCATCGCTCCAAGAAGAAAAAATCCGTTTGCTGATGTCGTTGACCAGGTTCTCGGACCTGGAATTGCTCCGGGAAACGCTAGAGCGGTCCCTGTCCTCTGAAGTCCGCTCCCAAGACACCATTTTCGTGGTTACCGGAGTGGGTTCCAATCTAAAAGGGAGAGACTTGGCTTGGGACTTTATCAAGTCCAATTGGCCCGAGTTCGACCGGCGTTACGGCTCCGGTGGGTTCGGACTTATGCGCTTGGTTTCCGTCTGCGGCAATTTCAGCACCGCAGACAAGCTGGCCGATGTCGAGTCGTTTTTCACCGAGAACCCAGCGCCTGCAGCCGAAAGAACCATCCGCCAAGCGTTGGAGCGCATCCGCCTCAACATTCGCTGGCTGGAAAGAAACCGGGAAGAAGTTGCCGGCTGGCTAGCTCACTGACTAGCTCAATAGTAAAGTAATCGCCCAAGCTCGCCTCAGCGTGTACGATTCGCATCCGTGTCGTCGGATGAGCCTATTTCGCTGCTCTGTCGGGAACTGCCGATGTCCTTCACGGATGCGTTCCGCATATAAAACAGGTTAAAACGTCGGAAGGTGATACAAGACTATGTGGTGATCGGCGCTGTGGCAGCGACGGCTTACATGGAGGCGATTTTAACAGAAAACATCGACGTGATTGTCCTTGTAGATTCGGACGAAGAATATCTTAGATCATTTCGCCGCGTTGGAGAGTTGCCGGAGGGCCAAGAGGGAATGCATCACATCATGGGAGGAGTACCGGTTCAAATGTTTCCTTCAAACACGAAGCCTCACTTCAAGGACACGATAGATAATGCCTTGTTGGTGAGGTTTGGCAGATTGCGTTCCAAATTTGCTTCGCCTGAGCATTTGATATTATTGTACCTGGAACCTGTGTACGTGGAACCCTTTCGAGAAAAAGACAGATTACGCATCATGAGCCTGGATCCCAACGCAGACATTTCCAAGGTGCGCAGCCTGCTAGAGCGATTTGACGATGAAAAAGGCACACTTGCCGGCCGACTCCAAGAGCTATGCGGAAATAGCCTTCCAGGAGAAGGAGAAGTGGCACCGGCGACGGGCAAAAATGAGCCTGACTAAGAAGATAGAGGCGCTGGACCGGTTGCTGGTGATGAGTAAGCAAATTCCCAAGATTTCCACCGGCCCCCGTTCCGACTCCGGTTAAAAATAGAGCAAGGTTCGCGCTTCACGGGCGCTATGGTCATGCCACCGTATTCGGGTGCCGGAGCTCGAGATACAACCCTTTATTCACCCCGGCGTTTCTTTGCTGCCATCCCGATGCTACAATGTTGGTCACTCCCCCGCGATGAAATTCGTAATATACGTTTGGAATAAATGAACACAGCCAACAGAATACACACCCTGAAAGCGTTACTCCAGGAACGAATCCTGGTGATCGATGGTGCTATGGGCACCGCTATCCAAGACTTGGGACTGGGTCCCGATGACTTCGGAGGAGAACAGTACGAAGGTTGCAACGAGTATCTGGTGCTCAGTAACCCGGAATCGATTGCCGCCATTCACCGGGGTTACTTGGAGGCTGGCGCCGACATTACTGAGACCGATACTTTCGGAAGCACATCCGTGGTGCTGGCCGAATATCAACTATCCCACGAAGCGCGACGACTAAATTATCTGGCGGCCCAGATTGCCCGCAGCGAAGCGGAAGCTGCCAGCACCCCCGAAAAACCCAGGTTCGTTGCCGGGTCTATGGGCCCTACCACCAAGACTATCTCGGTCACCGGTGGCGTAACTTTCGATGAGCTGGCCCAAGCGTACCAAGAGCAGGCCGCAGGACTCATTGAGGGAGGGGTGGACCTTCTGCTGTTGGAAACAGGCCAAGACATGCTGAACATCAAGGCGGGTCTTGAAGGCATCGACCGAGCGTTCGCGGAGGTTGGCCGACAGATTCCTGTTGCGGTACAGGGCACCATTGAAGCCATGGGGACATTGCTGGCCGGGCAGGACGCCGAAGCCTATTACACATCGCTGCAGCACCGGGACTTGCTCTGGGTCGGCCTTAATTGCGCCACCGGTCCTGAGTTTATGACGGACCACATCCGCACTCTGGCCTCCCTGTCCCGGTTCCCAGTGTCTTGCGTGCCCAATGCCGGTCTTCCCGACGAAAACGGCAAGTACAACGAAACTCCGGAGATGATTGCTGGCACCTTAGGCCGGTTTACCGAGGCTGGTTGGCTCAACGTAATCGGGGGTTGCTGCGGCACCGGGCCCGAGCATGTGCGTTTGCTGGCAGAATTAGCCGCTCAAAAACCTCCCAGGGAGTTGGTCAACCTCACCGATACACGAATTTCCGGCATTGAGACCTTGGTGGTTGACGAAGACACCCGGCCTGCCATCGTGGGCGAGCGCACCAACGTCTTGGGAAGCCGCCGCTTCCGCCGATTGATAGCGGAAGGGGCCATCGAGGAAGCCTCCGAAATCGGTCGCCGCCAGGTCCGTAACGGGGCCCACATTCTGGATGTTTGCTTGCAGGACCCGGACCGTGATGAAACGGCGGACATAATCGCATTCTTGGACTTGCTGACCAAGAAAATAAAAGCGCCGATAATGGTAGACTCCACCGACGATAAAGTCATAGAAGAGGCGCTAAAAAGACTTCAAGGCAAGTCGATCATCAACTCGATCAACCTGGAAGACGGGGAAACCCGTTTTCAGGCAATCGTGCCGATAGCCAAGCGGTACGGTGCCGCTTTGGTCGTCGGCTGCATTGACGACGACAAAGAACAAGCCCAAGCGGTGACCCGCCAGCGCAAGTTGGAAGTGGCCCAGCGCTCTTACCAACTATTGACCGAGAAGTACGGAGTGCGCCCAGAAGACATTATTTTCGACCCGCTGGTCTTCCCAGCGGGCACCGGCGACCAAAATTACGTTGGCTCCGCTGCCGAAACCATAGAGGGCGTGCGGCTGATCAAAGAGGCCCTGCCTCTGACAAAAACGGTTCTCGGGATATCCAATGTGTCCTTCGGACTTCCCGCCGCCGGACGGGAGGTGCTTAACTCGGTGTTCTTGTATCACTGCGTCCAGGCAGGCTTGGACATGGCCATAGTCAACTCTGAACAGATGCAGCGATACACTTCCATTCCGCAAGAAGAAAGGACATTGTCTGAGGACCTGATTTGGGACCGCACCGAAGACCCTGTAGCCGCTTTCGCCGCTCATTTCCGCGACGTTGCGCCCAAAGCGACTAATGAGGAACGGCGCAGTCTGCCGTTGGACGAAAGGTTGGCCCTGGCCATTATTGAAGGCACAAAAGAAGGCTTGGCCGAGGATTTGGAAGAAGCCCTTGCTGGTAGAGAACCACTGGATATAATCAACGGCCCGTTGATGGCTGGCATGACCGAGGTGGGCCGCCAGTTCAACGCCAATGAGCTAATCGTGGCTGAAGTCCTCCAATCCGCCGAGTCTATGAAATTTGCGGTTAGCCAACTTGAACCTCACATGGACCGCGTCGACAGCGCCACCCGGGGCAAAATACTCCTAGCCACCGTAAAGGGAGATGTTCATGATATTGGCAAGAACTTGGTGGACATTATCCTATCCAACAACGGCTATCAGGTCATAAATCTAGGCATCAAAGTGCCTCCTCAGGAACTGATCACCGCCTGCCTCGAGCATCAGCCGGATATTATCGGACTGTCGGGATTACTGGTTAAATCGGCTCAGATGATGGTGGAAACCGCCCACGATTTCCGCCAAGCTGGCGTTGACGCTCCCATGTTGGTAGGGGGCGCTGCCCTATCAAACAGGTTTACCAGGATCCGCATTGCCCCGGAATACGGAAGCTTGGTGGCTTACGCCGCCGATGCCATGTCCGGCTTGGCTTTGGCCAACACACTACAAGACGCAGACGAACGGCAGAAGCTGGCCGCTAACCTAGAGGCCGAAACGGAAGAACTCGTCAAAGCCGCCGAGGAATCGGCTGCAATCGCCTCGAAACAGAAGCTCGAGGCAGATACAGCCCCCTCAGCGCTAGCGGCAGCGCAAATAAGCCGCGATGTATCTATCCCGAGGCCTCCTGACCTTCTGCTCCATGTTTTGCAGGATTTTGACCTAGGGCGGATTTTCCCCTACATCAACCCTCAGATGCTCTACGGACGTCACCTGGGCTTCAAAGGCCGGTTCGCCGATGCTTTGGCCGGTGGGGATGCCGCCGCTCAAGAGTTGCGAGACTCGGTGCGCAGAGTAGAGGAGTTGGCCCTAGCCGACAGAAACATAAGCGCCAATGCGATATTCAAGTTTTTCCCCTGCGCCTCCGACGGGCAGAAGCTGCTGATCTATGGACCCGACGGTCAGACTATCCTGGAAACGTTCTACTTTGGCCGACAGTCACAGCGGGACGGTCTTTGCCTTGCTGATTATGCATTCCCCGTCTCTTCTAATGAAGCCGGGTTGGCAAAGGGCTTGGACGGCAAAGACTACCTTGCCATGTTTGTCGTCAGTGTGGGTTCCGGGGTTTTGGACTTATCCGAGTCGTTGAAGAGCGAAGGCAGGTTTCTGGACTCACACATTCTACAAGCATTGGCTTTGGAAAGCGCTGAAGGTTTCGCCGAGTTGCTCCACGAGCAGATACGCCAGATGTGGGGCTTCGGCGACCCTCAGGGAACAACCTATCAGGACCTCTTCCGCACCCAATACCGTGGCCGGAGATATTCCTTCGGGTATCCGGCATGTCCCAGGCTGGAGGATCAAGGACCGCTGTTCCGGTTGCTGGACGTTGCCAACAACATAGATGTAGCGCTAACCGAGGGATTCATGATGGACCCCGAATCTTCGGTCTCGGCCCTGGTTTTCCACCACCCGGAGGCCAAGTACTTCAACCTCAGCGAAGAGGACATTGATCGTCTGGAACGGGAAGTGGGTTCCGCTTGAAGTTCCCGATGAAGTCCATTGCCGACCGCCAATGTTATGCTTTATGATTGGTTTAACCACCATCGGCGGTGCCGTTTTGGCAGCGGATAAAACATGCCTTTCGATGTAGGGACGACACCACAACCGCTAATCGACGCCGTTGGTCGAGGTAACCTGGTTCCCCTCGTCGGCTCAGGGATTTCACGGCAGGCCTCTAGTTGCTATCCTACGTGGGACGAACTGCTCCGAGACATGGCAAATAATGCTGTACTACAGGGATGGATGCTTAAAAAGGAAGCTGGTCACATCAGCACATTGGTGAAAAAACACCAGCATCTCATGGCAGCTGAAGCAATACGTGCTAAGTATCCATCAGATGCCTATTATGGATTTCTTAAAGACAAGTTTCAGACGCCGGATTCAGGTCCCGCTCGAATTCAGGAAGCAACATTCTCTCTGAAACCTCCTATCATCCTAACTACGAACTACGATACATTGCTCGAAGACGCATACGCTTCTAAATTTGGACGGCACGCTCCGGCCTGGACACCGATAAATTCACCTGATGTGGCTAATTATCTGCACACTGCGCGGGCTTCGGTTGCATCTCCAATTTTCAAATTACACGGAACAATCGCCAATCCACCTTCGATTATCCTCACAGAAGGGGACTACCGGGGTCTCATTTATCGGCAACCGGGCTACTGCATGGTCGTAGAATCAGTTTTGATTACCAAGGTAGTACTGATGCTGGGCTTCTCAGGGAATGACCCTGAACTTCGTCTATTCTTGGAAGGGATGCGCGAAGCTTTGCAACATCGCGGGGATCCGGATTATATCTTCCTCCCGAAGAACACGCTAAATTCTACTGAGAAGACAAGGTGGCGTGAGGACTTCGGCGTAGAGGCGATTGAGTACGAACCTACAACTGGGCATCCAGAGGTGCTTGAATTGATCGAACACTTAGCCACCTTCGCTCCGACGTAAGATCATCCATCGCAAGCCTGGGTCCTGACCATGGAATCCTGAACCCCAAGCCACCGGCTTCTTTTAGACGAAAGTGTTTACTGGCGATTTTGTTAAGATCATTTTCGGAATACCACCGAGAGGATGTCCCGGGCCATCTTGCCCACGGTATCGATCGGCCAGTCGAAAACTATACGGGTCAAGATTCCGATTTGAGCTAGAGGAGCCTAGCGTTCAGAGGCTCATGGTTTCTGGGTAGGCAGGCACCTTGGTTGATCTCTGGGATTATAGATCTCTTACAAATTCATATCGATCGTTTTCGCATTCGATGGAAGTTTCCACCTCCCAATGCAGGGATGCCCCCATCCCAGCCTTCCCAATTTAAGGAGAAAGGACCTACACAGGTATTATCTTTTGCCCATCTGGCAAAAAACATCAACTGGGACCCGATTCACCCAAAATTCGGATGGAAACTTCGCGCCTCTCAATCGGGGCCGACAAACCAGGAGGGACCCGTGGACCAGATCGTTGACGTAGCTTCGCGCCTGGGCATTGAAGACGAGAACTTGATTCCCTATGGCCGCTACAAGGCCAAGATATCACTGGACGCTCTGACTTCCGGTCAAGCCCAACCCGGGAGGGGAAAGCTGATCGTGGTAACGGGAATCACGCCCACTCCGGCAGGCGAAGGCAAAACAACCACAGCGGTCGGCCTGACCCAAGGCTTAGGTAAGCTGGGCCACAATGCTGTGGTGACCCTGCGGGAGCCGACGTTGGGGCCGATTTTCGGAATTAAAGGCGGCGGCACCGGCGGCGGAAAATCGGTGGTGGTCCCTGAAGATGAAATCAATATCCACTTCACCGGCGACGCTCATGCCGTTGCGTCAGCGCACAACCTGCTGGCCGCCTTGGTTGATAATGCCGTTTACCGAAACGCTGTGCCGGGACTCGATCCCCATGGCATCAGTTGGGCGAGAGTAACCGACGCTTCGGACCGGGCCTTGCGCCAGGTGGTAACCGGCTTGGGCGGCGATACCAACAGTCCCCTTCGAGAGACCAGGTTTGACATCGTTTCAGCCTCGGAAATTATGGCCATACTGGCCTTGTCCGCCGATTTGGACGACCTGCGCAGCCGGATTTCCCGCATAATTGTAGGGACCACCAGAGACGGTTCACCGGTTCCCGTAAATGACTTGGGAGTGACCGGGGCATTGATGACCCTGCTGCGCCAGGCGATTATGCCCAACTTGGTCCAGACCATGGAAGGGCAGCCTTCTATAATCCACGCCGGGCCGTTCGGAAACATCGCCCACGGTTGCAATTCGATAATTGCGGATCGAATGGCTCTGGCTTACGCCGATTTCGTGGTTACCGAAGCGGGGTTCGCTTCGGACTTGGGATTCGAGAAGTTCATGCACATCAAGGCCAGACAGAGCGGGCTTTTGCCCAATGCTGCCGTCTTGGTGGCGTCGGTACGAGCGTTAAAATGGCACGGCGGCGCACCCCGAAGAAGTCTGGAGAATCCAGACCCCGAAAAGGTGAGAGCAGGCGCAGCTAACCTAATCCACCACATAAATGCCGTGGGAAGTTTTGGCGTGCCGGTGGTTGTCGCCATTAACCAATTCGCCAGCGACTCTGAGGAGGAACTTGCCGAAGTGCAGCGAATTGCTCTGGGAGCGGGAGCAACCGCGGCTGTAGAAACGGCAGGCTTCGCTGAAGGAGGCGAAGGCGCGACTGCCTTGGCCGAAGCTGTTGCCGGGGCGGTCGTGGACAAGATCGACATCAACTATGCGTATTCTCTGGATGACTCGGTCGAAGACAAAGTCCTGGCATTGGCCAAGCGTATCTACGGTGCCGACGATGTTAGCTGGTCGCCGGAGGCGAGGCGCAGGTTGCGCTATTTCGAAGCCCAAGGCTGGGGCAACCTGCCAATATGCATGGCCAAGACCCACCTTTCAACCTCCCACGACCCTTCGTTGCGCGGAAGCCCCAGAGGCTACACATTCCCCATCAGCGACATCCGGGCTTCGGTGGGAGCGGGCTTTCTATTTCCCCTGGCCGGTACCGTGGCGACGCTGCCCGGTTTGCCTTCCAAGCCCCGCGCGCTCAACATGGACGTATCGTCGTCGGGTGAGATCATAGACCTAAGCTGATCTGTCCATTAATGCCCGCAGCAACCGTTAATGCCCGCAGCAACCTTAGGTCCGCAGCCCAGAGGGTAACACATCTGAAGCCCAAATGAGGTGCCAGCATGCGCATAGTAATGGTCCACGCAGTGGCCGAGTCCATACCGCCGGTCAAGCAGGCATTTGACGAGATTTTCCCCGAAGCCCAGGTCGTTAACCTACTGGACGAAGGGCTGTTATTGGATTTCGAGGAGCATCTCACTCCCAAGCTGCGGCGGCGCATGAGCCAGGTAATTTGCTACTCCGCCGAGCACGGGGCCGATGCTGTAGGACTGGCCTGCTCGGTCTACGCCCCGGTGGTCGACAGCGCCAAGGACTTGGTGGACATTCCGGTTGTGTCTTCCTACGGTCCGGTAATGGCTGAGGCAGCGGCAGCAGGACCGCGCGTCGGGATCATCGGCACCGTCAACGCCACGCTGCGCGACTCGGAATATTACTTGAAGATAGCGGCCGAGGAGCAGGGAGTCGCCGTGGAAGTGCACCCATGCCTGGCTCCCGACTTGATCCAAGTGCTCCGTCAGGAAGGCCAGGAAGGGTTTCAACGTCGGCTGGGCGAGGAAGTAACCAAGTTGGCCTTGGAAGTAGACGTTGTGCTCTTGGGCCAGTTCTCCATGGCCTCGGCTTTGGATTTCCTGCGGGGTGTCTCCTCCGTACCGGTGTTGTCCGCGCCCCACAGCAGTGCTCGACGGCTCAAGGAACTGTTGGCCCCAGCAAGTTAGCCCGGACTTCATTTGTTACAAGTGTCCCGTATTACAGGAGTCCCGCAGACAAAGACTCTCAGCACCCCTTGCGCCTCAATTCGCTGGGTAATATGATTGCCTCGCGCCGCACTGGCCTCTTCCCCAATTCGCGTCAAATTACGCGACACAGTTTTCTAACTCCCAGGCCCGCCAGCGTGGTTCGCCTAAGATTTTGCCAAAGGAGGGCCTCTATGGCCATCACCCCGCAGTTAGACGCAGTGAAGCAAATGTTCACTTCCATGGGCGAACGGTCTCAGGAATTGGGGACTGTGGACGGGTCTCGCCTTGCTCTTGAAGAACTTATGGCACAGTTTCCCTTGGACGATGACGTGGTATACGAACCTATCAACGCCGGCGGTGTGGCCGCCGAGTGGATTTCGATTAACGGACCCCGCGAGAAAACAGGCGGCGAGGCTACCATCGAGCCGGTAATTCTATACTTGCACGGTGGTGGCTACGTAATTGGGTCTGTGAGGTCATACCGTGGCTTCTTGTCGAGAATGTCCCGGGCGGCGGACGCTCGGGTTCTTGGGCTCGATTACCGATTGGCGCCCGAGTTCCCTTTTCCCGCAGCCCTGGACGACTCAGTCGCGGCTTACCGCTGGCTGCTATCCCAAGGAGTTGAACCTGGCAACATCGTGATCGGTGGCGATTCCGCCGGAGGGGGTCTAACAGTCTCTACTCTGGTGGCGCTGCGGTACCTGGGCGAACCCATGCCAGCCGCTGGTGTCTGCATTTCTCCATGGGTTGACCTGGAAGGGACGGGTGAGTCGATGATCAGCAAGGCTGAGGTTGACACTATTGTGCAAAAGGAGATGCTGGGTTTTATGACCCAACTCTACATGGGAGACCGGGACTTGCGAGCACCCTTGGCCGCGCCTCTTTACGCCGACCTCCGCGGGTTGCCACCGCTGCTGATTCAAGTAGGGACCGCCGAAACCTTGCTGGACGACTCGACCCGTCTGGCCGACCGGGCCAAATCCTCCGGCGTGAAGGTAGAGTTGAGCATTTGGGACGACATGATCCACGTTTGGCCGATTTTCGCTCCCGTCCTGCCAGAGGGGCAACAGGCCATCGAGCGCATTGGCGAGTTCGTTCGCCAACAAGCAAAATAACCGAAACCCATTGCCCATTTAGAGACAGGCAACTGGAAATCTTAACCTGCAGGCCTGATTTAGAAAGGTGTGAAAAATGATTTACGACTATCGTGTGTACACGCTTAATCCGGGAGCTACCCCCGACTACATGGACGGTGTTCGGGAGCTTGGGTTGCCCATCCGACAACGCCACGGCGTCACTCTGTCGGGCTGGTACCGCAGCGACATCGGCGACCTGAACCAAGTGGTGCATATCTGGGGTTACAACGATGTAGCGCACATGAAAGAGGCCAAAGCCGCCGTCTACGCCGATCCTGACTGGACCGGGAAGTACCTGCCTCGCAACCGCGGTTTGGTACAAACCCAGAAAACCTACCTGATGAACGCCCCGTCCTTTGCTCCGAATTACCCGATTCACGGCGAGGCGGTGCCCGGCTCCCAGGACGCTCAGAAGCGCAATGAAATGGTGTACGACTATCGTATGTACACCTTCAAGCCCGGGGCGGTGCCCCAGTACATGGCTGCGGTGGAGGAAGTGGGCATACCCGTCCGCAAGCGGCACGGGGTCAAACTGGCGGGCTGGTTCTACAGCGACATTGGCGATCTGAACAAAGTGGTCCACATCTGGGCTTTCGACAATCCCCAGCACCTGATAGAGGCCAAAGCCGCCGTGGCCGCCGACCCGGACTGGACCGGGAAGTACGTTCCCCGAGTTGGCGGGCTGATCACAGCCCAGAATGTCTCCCTGATGATGTCCGCCGACTTCGCACCGATTCCCGAGTAAGGCGGTCTAGCCCACATTGTCCCTCACTGGATTCGGCTAATGTGAGTAATGTGAAGTGATTTATGCTCCGGGCCGACGACGGTGGCGCGTCAGCCAACCCGTTCGTGATGCAGTTTCAAGCCGACCTCTTAACCATGCCGGTTGAAGTCCCGGAAATGGTGGAAATCACAGCCCTGGGCGCAGCCCAACTAGCGGGCCTGACCGTCGGCTTTTGGGATAGTCAAGACCAAGTGGCTGCCCAGCGGCGGGTAGGCCAGCGATATGAGCCTCGAATCCCCCCAGAAGAAATGGACCGCCTATACGCTGGCTGGCAAAGGGCAACGGAGCGGGCCCGAAACTGGGAAACGCCGGGTTAAGGCTGGCTTGGCCCAGCTGGGTCAGGGTCCCGTGCCGAGCTTGGCCTTTCCGTAGGCGACTGCCAGGTCTGCGCCAACTTTTATGCCTTGGCCCAAGGCCCAATTGCTCGCCGAGGCCAAGTGTCGGAGAGCACTGGGACCGTCGTTTTGGCGGGCGGCGTTCTCGGCGCGGGCGACATTGCCAATGGCGTCATAATGATCTGGCTCGCTGGCCTTGGATTTTAACTGGCCTTGAAGTTCGGCCAATTGTCCGGCAAGATCCTGGAGGTCCACATCATCTCTAATTTCATCCCAACTTTGGGTGAAAGAGATGTTCTCTGCCCGTGAGTTGGGATCCATGGCCGCAACTTGTTCCGCAGAATACTGGTCTCCGAAGTACATTTTTTTCGCATGGAATTGAGTCCCACTGCGCCGTTCGTCCCTACCTTCCCGCTTCACGTCTTGTCGTTCTTCGGGGGACACCACACCGTCTAGCAACGGTTTGACCGCGACCTTGACCCTCATTCCTTCAGGCAGAAATGACTCATCCCCTAGCTCTTCCAGGTTGAGCAGGTGGTCGTAATCAACGACAATCTTCGGGTCTTTTGGCAAAGGAACTTTCTGTTCGACCGCAAGACCACTGACGCTGTCGTGAATCCTCTTTAAATCGGCTCGGATTATTCCCAGAAAGGTCCTTCGAGTGGCAGGGCTTCCAGACACATGGATAAACAGCTTACGGTCTTCAATGTCAGCACGGACCAGGGCTTTATTTCTGCCTTCCTCATACGCTAAGACCACGCCATTTCGCCAGTAAGTACTCTTTGAAATAAAGCTACTCATACGAACTATGAACCGTGAAATGATGCTCCCCGGCAGCACGTCGTAGTGATACTGAAAGGCCAGGCTATCTTCCCAGTCGCCAGTGTCTGGCTCCTCCTTGGGCAATAGATCGGGCACCAGGAAGCGCTCGTTTGGTTGGTCGGTAAAATCGAAGCAAAGCTCGAACTTCCGCATCATCTCAGTTATGAACGGGCGTCTCCTTTTGGGGTAATCACCCTCCAATATGCCTGGCAAGTCCCCTGCGGACAGCAAACCCTTGTTTTGGGCCAGGATACTCGAATTGATAATCTGGTACACGCCCTTAGTGACCCATTCAGGGTTCAATATGTTCAGGTCACCCAGGATTGGATGATCGCTGAAGTGCAGCACCAAGCCCAGGTCGTGGAGAAAACCGACCAACGTGCGCCTGCTCACTTCGTCGTCGATACCCTGCTTTTGGCACATTTCTTGGTACTTATCGTAGGAGATGTAGTTGTCGTCCATGTCTTCCAGCTGGGATTTCACATTGAACCAGGTGGTCCGCAACTCGTCATGGATGTGCTCCAACCCATCGACTTCCCTTTGGATTATTTCTCGAAGCTCTGGGATACCTTCTCCGGTCTCGCAGGAAACCCTTCTGACGAACCCCTTTATGGCCGGGTACTTCCTCTGAAGCCCCGTCCAGTCCAAGTCCAACTCGTGCTCGTCGCTCTTGTTGGACATCACGATGATTGGTGAATCTCCTCCGAAGCTTTGTATGATCTTCAGCCAATACTCGATGCGGCTCTCTTGATCCCCCTGCCGAGCGTCCAACACCAGCACGTAAACGCTGCGCTTGGTCAGAAAGAACTGGTGGGTCGCATGCATAATCTCCTGGCCGCCGAAATCCCACACGTTCAAGCGCATCTCAGTGCCGCCACAGTCGATCCGCCAGTCCTTGATGTCTATGCCTTCAGTCTTAGTTTCGTTGGGGTCGAACTCGCTGTCGATCAGCCGTTTTACCAAGGAGGTTTTGCCGACGCCCCTTGGCCCACGATGAGCATCTTCGCCTCGTTCAGCGGGCGTTTCTCCCCCGCTAAGAAACTATCTCAAAACAGCAGCCGCCACTGTCGGCGGTACCACAGGAGTGCACAAGCTAATTGGAGCAGGCCAAGGAAATTAGATGCCTTC
>MUCU01000030.1 GCA_002817055.1 SAR202 cluster bacterium Io17-Chloro-G7
CAACGGGCTTTTATGCCCTGAGAATGACAACGGTCTTACCTCCGTCCCTGGGAGTCAACATACAAGAATGACAGACTGCGGGTGACTTTTGGTGCAGCACCCGGCGGACTGGGTAGGGGACACACCAGCGGCCCTTACATCGACTGCCAAGACCTATTTAAGATTTACAAACGGTCGGACCTGGAAGTCGTTGCCCTTAGAGGCGTCGACTTGGAGGTACAGGCTGGCGAGGTTGTCGCCATTATCGGCGCCAGCGGCAGCGGCAAAAGCACCTTGCTTAACATTTTGGCAGGCCTTGACCGGCCGTCGGCTGGTCAGGTGCATGTGGGTTCCAGAGACCTGCTGAACATATCGGACCGGGAACTTGTTTCCTACCGCAGATTGGAGGTGGGGGTCGTGTGGCAGGCAACCTCCCGGAACTTGGTTCCCTACCTGACGGTAAGGGACAACGTGGAACTGCCCATGACAATGGCTGGCACAAAGACCGCCAATCGCCGTAGCCAGGCAATGGAGCTGCTTTCCGCCTTGGGGTTGGCCGATAAGCCCAACCGTCTGCCCCATCAGCTTTCCGGGGGCGAACAGGACGCTGGATAGCCAGAGTAACCCTGCCGAATCGCTGAAATGACCCTAGACTTGGTCACAACAAGTGGTCACAACAAAAAGAAATACGGGTCAAATTAATCGCCGAGAGGTCCAATTTTGATAGGTCCGGCGGAAAACGCAAATGGAAGAATTGAATTCGGTCAGTGATCCGATAACCCAGTCAAAAAGCGCAGTGATCTCGGCGCGGGGGCTAACCCGGGTTTTCGGTTCCGGAGCAGCCAGCGTAGTCGCGGTCGACCACGTTTCGCTGGAGGTTATGCCGGGGGAAACTCTGGCATTTATTGGCCGCTCCGGGTCTGGCAAGACCACTTTACTGAACCTTCTGTCCGGATTGGACCAACCCACATCGGGGGAGGCCTCGTTTCAGGGGAACGACCTGGCGTCCCTGAGCGAGTCCGCCTTGGTCGAGATGCGGCGTCACAAGATTAGCTTTATCTTCCAGTCCTTCGGCCTAATGCCGCTGCTCTCCGCCCAGGAAAACGTAGAACTCCCTTTGCACCTGAGCGGCGTGGGATGGCGGGAGCGGCGTCGAAGGGCTCAAGAGACGCTTGAATTGGTGGGCTTGAGCTCTCGGGCCCGGCACCGGCCTTACGAAATGTCGGGGGGAGAACAGCAGCGTGCGTCCATCGCAAGAGCGCTGGTTACCGGCGCCGAAGTCATGTTCGCCGACGAGCCAACGTGGGAGTTGGACACCACCACGGCCTCAACAATCGCCGCCATATTAAACGACATATCCGCCAAAAGAGGGACCACCGTGTTGATAGCCACTCACGATCCTATCTTGGCGTCCGTAGCCAACCGTACGTTTGAGATGGTTGACGGCGCGTTGGCCTGACTGGCCCTCGGGGACGCAGCCTATGGTCACGGAAACACCAGGTCGGGCCGGAAAAATAACCATGTGTTCCTCGGTGGAATCTCTTACACCGGGGCGAATGTCTCCGCCGTGACCCGTAACGGCGCCACCGGTTCTCAACATCAGTAGCCGGTGATTTTTGGAGACCGAGGCATCCGAAGCTTCGATTATCGTTTTATCGGCATTCCTTTTTCGGTATCGTTTCAACTGGACCTAGGCCAGCGAAGTTCAGGCCTTTGTCTGTCAACAACACGCCTAGTGGAAAAGATTGGACACCCACCTGTCTATTAGCGACGAGTTCCGCCGCCGCGATAGGTCCAGGGACAGGCTACAACTAACAGAATTAAACAAGCCCCTATCAATCAAGTCCCTATCCACAGGGAACAACAATCGAGCGTTTACGAGAACCGGAAAGACATCGGCCGTATTGGAGCATCACCAAAGTATGTAGGCAAAAAACGTCATAATGTCATAATAATGAGCACATAGTTCCATTCACATCAACGCTACGCCTATTACCGTACAGCCTCATCGCCCACTAGCAGGAGCAACCTGAAACAGGTATTGACGTTTCGAATAACTATGATTACAATCCCGTGCCACTGCCGATGGTGGCTTGGGAGGGCCAACACATCAGCCTTGGTAGGCAGCGGACCGGGAGAGCCGTTTGTCGACATGTTCCCAACGGCGGATGACGATGCGCCCACAAGCTCATGAGGGTTGCCGGATTCGGCCAGAGATGGTACGAAGTAACCGAGTACCTAGTGGGTCCCGCCATATCTTTACCCATGGGATTCGAAACCATGAACAAAGACACCTGGGAAATTATCCCTGCGGACCTGCAAAACATCATCATCCAAGAAGGCGCCAAGATGGAGTTGGAAAACCTCCGTCTGGCAGCCGTGTGGAACGAGACCGCTGTCTCGGTTAACACCGACGCCGGCATGATTTACCAACCGTACGACGAAACCATGCTGGACTTCATCTACTTGGGACAGGTGTTGCCCAACTGGATCAAGAGAGTAGGGCCGACTGAAATCGCCCTGTTCAACGAAAAAGTAGCTCCCTTCGCCGGTGTTAGCATCGAGGCCGATGGCTCTATCGCCGTCAAGTGACGACACAATTGCGGTCGCCAGGCCCAAAGGCAACGGCACTGGTAATTTAATAAGCAACAATCAAATGTGCCGGGCCTCTGGCAAATCCTGGGAAATCATTACCAGAGATTGGGCCCGCCACCGGGGAGACGGAAGGACGAATAAACTGGAATAGTAGAGACAAATACAACGAGTACCCAAGCTGCCTGGTGGGTGAAGACGGGTGGAATTCGTAATTTTCGCCAAAAAGACCGAGCAAAGATAAAAAACACTGGTTAAAGCTTTACACAATAGTGTAGAATGGGGGTCGCACTGGGGAACGGCCTGCTATGGGACGTTAGCGGTGCGCCCAGAGGACATCAGATAATCACCGGAAAAGTCTCGAGTCATGTGTCCTTAACGTCTAGGATGAGGAGTAAGGAGGCCGCAAATTGAGCGAAGTCCGTCTGGATTCTGAAGGAGCTGGGACGATCCCGGCGCCACCGACAATTGGGAGACTGGCCGATGAGAGACCAACACTGCCATTGAGCCTGTTGGTCTTCGTCCGATCGTCCACGGTGTTTCTGGATAGAGTCTACTTAGTCATGGGTTGGATCTGCGGAATCGAGCTCCTGTTGTTGGGCTTCTGGATAACCTACCAGGTCATCGCCCGAAAAGTAGGATGGGTTCAGGCCCCAGCCACCGACGTTATGGCGGGCTACGTGCTTGCCATGGCTGCTACTTGGTCGTTCTCCTATTCTCTAAGGAGCGGTTCCCATGTCCGCATCGATGTGATGCTGCCCTTCATGGGTACAAATACCCGTCGCTTCTTCGATCTAGTCTCATTGGCTGCAGTCGCGTTTCTTGCCTCGATCACCGCATGGAAAATGTGGATAGTGATCGTCAAGAATTACGAAAGGGGAGTCGTAACCAATGACTACCCCCTTACCCCGCTGTGGATTCCAAAAATCGTTGTGGGTCTGGGTTTCGCGGCTTTGGGTTTCACCGCAATCCACATGATGATTGGGTTGTTGGCAGAGTGGCTCTTGCCCATTTGGCACAAGAAGCTGGGCGGCGGCGAGATAGAATACTACGACATCATGATTGATGACGTCCCGTCGGTAGCCTAATAGCTGTATACCGGAACAACTGCCGAGGCAGGTGACCAAAGGCTCGGCAGGCACGTTATCGCAAGAGTTAGTGGTCTTTAGACCAAATCGTTAGGAGGCCGTAGAACCGATGGCAATTGGCGTTGCATTTGGTTTGATGGGTGCGTTCTTCCTGGGTGGGCTTTACGTTGCAGCCGCCTTGGGGTGCCTGTCCTTAATTATCATGTGGTTCTTTTCCGATGCTCCCCTGTGGAACATCATGGCCAACAAGGCTTGGGAAGGAAATACGAGCTTTATTCTGGTGGCGGTCCCCCTCTTCATATTGATGGGCGAATTGATGAACCGCAGCGGAATGGGTGAGCGTATGTATGCCACCATTTCGCGCTGGTTGTGGTTCCTGCCTGGCGGGTTGATCCACACGAATATTGCATCCTGTGCGATATTCGCCGCCTGCTCCGGCTCCAGTGTGGCCACTTCAGCCACAATTAGCCGGGTCTCCCTCCCGGTGTTCCGCGCACGTGGCTACAATGAGCGCTTGGTTATTGGCTCTCTGGCAGCCGGTGGCACTCTGGGAATCCTGATACCGCCGAGCATCAGCCTCATTATCTATGGGGTACTGGTGGAGGAGTCCATAGGAAGGCTTTATCTCGCAGGATTTTTCCCAGGCTTCATGTTAGCCGGTATATTCATGATTATGATCGCTATCGTAGCCCTCATTTGGCCCAACATTGCCCCCAAAGAAAGTGAAGGCCAAAGCTTTTTCGACATGGATCAGTGGAGGCAGCGAATAATCAGCTTGCTAGCCTTACTTCCGGTGGCCGGTCTGATCTTCGTCGTGTTGGGCACGATATACATGGGCATCGCCACCCCCGGCGAAGCCGCAGCATTCGGAGTGTCCGGCGCATTGGTCATCGGCGTAGCGATAAACTCCGATAAGATTTGGCGCCCGTTGGGAGCTAAGCTGCTGAATGTTACGGGTCTCGTCAACATCCTGCCAACCGATGCCAAGGTTGAGGTCCGGCAATCCGTTCTCCCACCCATGAGCGAATTTACCAGCGTCGCAAAATTCACCTGGGAAATGCTCCAGTCTTCGTTCCTGTCTACGGTGCGGACAACGGGAATGATTTTCCTAATCGTGCTTGCCGCCTTCACCCTCAGCTTCGCTTTCGCAAGGCTGGGAATCTCTCAAGACATCGCCGACGCCATTACCACCCTGAACCTCAATGAGATTACCCTGGTAATTGTGTTGGTGGTCTTCTACCTGGTGCTGGGAACCTTCATGGAGAGCTTCTCCATGCTGGTAACGACAATCCCCATCTTGGTGCCCACACTGGAACAAGTGGGAGTAGATTTGATCTGGTTCGGCATAATCATGGTGATTCTCGTAGAGGCCGCCCTCATCAGTCCACCCGAGGGCATTAACCTCTATGTGTTGCACGGGGTTCGCCAAGACATCACCAGGGAGATGGCCGACGCCGAAGGAGTAGAAGCCCAGCAGGGCACAATTGCGGACGTGTGGATCGGTGTGATGCCGTTCATGGCCTGTATGGGTATTTGTATAGCCTTAATTATTGCCTTCCCTGATATTGCCCTTTGGTTGCCCGACGCAGTGAAGGGCGAAAGAACGGGAGGAGGATGAACATCCCTAAGTAAATTCTAAGCGGTCAGCATGTGAAAGCGGCCTCGTCCGGGTGAAAACCCAAGCGAGGCCGCTTTCTTGTGTGGGTTTTTCTCGCCCTTCCAAGTTTCCGCTACCGGAGGTTCCGCCAAGTGTAGACGACCCGTACCGCCCAGGCTTATCATGAATTCGACACAAGAGGCAGGATGTGAACCTGGCGCGACTGGCAACCGCGGCACTGGTCATGATTATTGAGTAACGCGCCCGATGTCCGGACTGTAAGGATAGGGACAATGTCGGGGCAGGCAGCAACCCCAGGTCATCCGCAGCTCCATTTCCACCACCCATAACTATTCCAGAGGACTATTCAAATTGAAGCCCGCTAACGATCTCACAATCGACTACAAGTCCCTTGTTGACCGGGGCTATGATCTCTGCGCTGGAGCCTACGACGAAGCCCGAAAGAACCAAGCCGGTACTGAGTTGAACTCTCTTACGACGCGACTCAGGGATGGTGTTGCCGTACTCGACGTCGGCTGCGGTGCTGGCGTCCCTTACACTCGGGCTTTGGCCCAGCCGTTCGATGTGACTGGCGTAGATTCCTCACGCGAGATGATCCAACGTGCTAGTGCAAATGTTCCTCTGGGAAGGTTCATCCATGGGCATATCATGTCGGTCGCATTCCCTCCAGCTAGCTTCAACGCCGCCGTCGCTTTCTACTCAGTATTCCACCTACCCAAAGAGGAGCACCCAGAGCTGTTTCACCGCATTTATCACTGGCTGCAACCCGTTAACCTTTTCTGCACATTGAGTCGTTTAAACGAGGAAGCATATACTGAGGATGATGTTTTTGGTGTCACGATGTATTGGAGCAACTACGGACTGGATGACTACGAAGATATTCTAACCCGAGTTGCGTTCGGCCTCTTGGAGTGCTCCGTGGTGGGCCATGGATACAGGGCAGCGCATCAGTCTACAAGTGAACAACATCCACTGGTATTAGCACAGAAGCAATAGTTCCATGGCAGCACGATTTGACCTATTTACACTCATATTGACGAAACTTCATTTTCCAAAACCCGCCCCCCAACGAGGAGCAAATGAGCGTACCTATGATTTTGGTGGATGCTTTCACGGCCAAACCGTTTTCGGGTAATCCGGCCGCGGTCTGTATATTGCCCGAGCCGCCATCGGAGCAATGGATGCATGACGTGGCCAGAGAGATGAACCTCTCCGAGACCGCGTTCCTAGTCCGGCAACAGGACGGTTTCGACCTCCGCTGGTTCACGCCAACGGTGGAGGTCCAGTTGTGCGGGCATGCCACCTTGGCCAGCGCGCATGTTTTCTGGGTAGAGGGCTATTTGCCCCCAGGCGAGCAAGCACGTTTTCACACAGCCAGCGGACTATTGACCGCAAACCGTAAGGGGGATTGGATCGAGCTGGACTTCCCATCGCAGCCTGAGGAGTCCGCAATCCCTCCATCGGGGTTGTTGTCCTCCTTGGGGGTTGAGGCACAGTACGTTGGCCGGAACCGGACCGACTATCTGGTCCTGGTAAATTCTGAGAAAATCCTAAGAGAGATAAGACCCGACTGGGCGGCGTTAGGTCAGGTCGATTGCCGAGGGATTGCGGTCACCAGCCGGTCCACCACCGATGAGTACGACTTTGTCTCACGTTTTTTCGCGCCCAAGTCGGGGATTCTCGAAGACCCGGTCACAGGCTCTTCCCACTGTTGCTTGGGGCCGTTTTGGGCTGCCCGGCTAAATAAAACAGAGCTTGTCGCTTACCAGGCATCGGCGCGAGGCGGAGTAGTCAAGATGAAGGTGGTTGGCGACCGGGTGCTGTTGGGAGGGCAAGCCGTCTCTGTGATGCATGGGACAATTGGTTGATTTTCCAGCGGAACAAAAGCTGACCGGACCCCGCCCGCACCGTCTCCTGAATCCTCAATTTCATTTCTCTATACTTCTTTTCACTCCTCCCTGCACATCCGCATAGCAGACAATTTCCGCCCACTTATCTATTCGAGTGCACGCCGTTTCACCGCTTGGTTCGCCCGGCAACGAGACCAATTATTCCTGGAGGCAGAGTCAATAACGCAACGGCCAACCGGAATCTGTATCCAGTTAGGAGATTCTAATGGTGAACCTAGAGCAGTTGGTTGCCGCCCACCTGGCGGCTGAAAACGAGCATCGTTTGGAAGATACGTTGGCTACACTCCACAAGAACGGGCCTTCCTTGTCCAGCTGACAATTCCATTAAATTAAACCTAAAATGGCGTGGCTTTCAAGGTTCGTCAAGTAACAGCGAGGTCTCGTCTGAACCGTAGACTAGTTGCTATGATATATTGGCAATATACCGCTGGTAATCGTCATATAATTGCCATGATATATCTCTATAAGGCTGATTTTACAAAATACATGCATCTTCTGGTATAATCCAACTTGGACCAGGTCAAGATCTTCCGCTGTCTGTTCCTTTATTTCGATGACCCTAGCTTTGGATGACCTAAGACTGAGCCGAGTCTAAGATTATGGAGGCCATTCGGATGGCACTAGCAGACAAGGACCTAACCTGCGTGGAGTGTGGGGCTGGGTTTACCTTTACGGTAGGAGAGCAAGAGTTCTTTGCGTCTAGGGGGTACACCAACGAACCCAAGCGCTGCCCAGAGTGTCGTGGAGCACGCAAGAATCAGCAGCGGGGCTACTCCAGTGGACCTCGGGAAATGCATCCCGTGGTATGCGCCCAATGCGGCGCCGACACCATGGTTCCTTTCGTGCCCAGGGGCGACCGGCCCGTGTACTGCAGCGATTGCTTCAGTTCAATGAGACGCTAGTAGCAACGGATTAACCGAAAGAGCTATCGTATTAGTGGCTCTTTTAACTTTCAATCTCATGTCGCTCACGGGGTTTCCAACCGCTGAAGTTGACTCGGCCAGGACTGTTCGGCAACAGTACGGCATTGGTCTGACCTAACATTTCGGCCCAGTCTTGGTGTTTCGGTCAACCAACAAACATTCACGGTGGTGCAGGGCTACTTACACTCCCCGTCAGTGGCAGCAACGCGAAAATCAATGCTGCTAAAGCGAACAAGGCGGCAACGTAATACAGGGCCGTCTCCACCCTCACCGCCTCATAAAGGCCGCCTGCTACTAAAGCAGATTCTGCTGCCATCAAGAAGCTGCTGAATGCGACGATCCCCAAACCGGTTGTAGCGACTTCACGGCCGACGACTTCCAGAGCCACTGCGGTCAATATGGGTTGGTCCGGGTACAGGAACAATCCCATCAGGGCTATGGTAACCGTCAACTCCGGGCCGATATCGAAGGCAACCAACAGAATTGCGAAAATGCTAGACCATGCCAGCCCCGGAACCAACACTTGCTTCCTGCCCCAACGGTCCGACAAATACCCCATCACGGGTTTGGCGACCAAGCCGATGGCGATCAGCAATCCGATGTGTATGCCCCGGGCGAACGGGCTCTGGCCCAACTCGTTTCCCAAATATAAATGTAAGACTGTCACCAACGCCACCAGAGACATCGCCCTTAACCCTCGTACAAAAGTGATACCCCACAACAGCCTGTTCCTCAACAGTCGCTTGCTCATTTCCACTCGGGACGAAAAGTCCACCTGGCTAACTTCTTCATCCGGCTTGAGTCTGCCTATGGCATTGAAAGACCATATCGCCAGAAATGCTAGGAAAAATGGGGCCACTGCATAAACGCTGAGAATTCCTCGCCAACCCAACACCGCTAAAAGCGCTCCGGTGGCCAAGGGGCCGGCAACATCTCCGATGCTTCCACCTACCCCGTGGAAAGCCAAAGCCATACTTCGTCGGTGCGGGATGTGGTATGCCAATGAAGCCGAGGCAGGCAAATGCCAAATCGAGTGAGACATTCCGACCACCGCGATGCCGAGCAACAACAGAGGGTAGACCGGCGATACACCCATAACCAACGAGCCCAAGCAGGTCGCCCCCAAGCACAACCCCAATAGCCAACCCCAATGGCGTCTGATCCCGTCTACTATCACGCCGCCGGGCAGCGACACCAACCCGGAAACTAATTCCCGGACCGTCAGGATTCCACCCGCCCCAACCCCGGTCAAGTTAAAGGTGCTCTGTATTTCCGGCAACAACACCACGAAGCTCTGGAGGATCCAATGAAACACAGTATGCCCGGTTGCCAGACCGGTGATAATGAATTGGCTCGTCAGCCGAGGGTCTTTTTTCTCGCCGTACTCTTGTGATTCGATTGCCATACCGGCCTCGATTCAAATAATCGGGGAATTTAATCGTTTTTTTATCGCTTTCTTTCGTCTAACGATGAGGTATATCAACCCAAGTGCTCATCTATGTGCTCAAGCTATGACTAATAGGAGGTGGGAGTAGTCGATGAGAGACAGCCAACTCATAGCTGCCGCAAGAATGGTTAAGTGCCTATGCTCACCGTGTCCGAGGCGTCCCGGACCGAGCGGATGATAGACAATGCTGTAAGTCGGCCTGTTTTGGGATTTTCGGAAGGAATATTCTCGATGTGGACGGACAGAAATCCAAACTCCCCTTCAACCTCAATGTCGTGGCAATTTCGCTCCAGTCCCGGAACGGCCAAGATGCGCACTTGGGTCTTGTCGGGCCCCACTCCAGCCAGGCTTACCGCAGCGGAAACGTTCAAGTTGGCGGGAAATCCCCGGCACGCTTCCCTGGCGCTACCGGAAAACACCTCCGTCTCGAGCTCCAGTCCTTCCAATGAAATGCCTTGCTCAACCAAATATGGCGCGCCGACCAAGGCTTGAGGCGGTTTTCGAGACACCATGGTCACACGGTCAACCTTCCCGGCGCACGCCGACTTGATTCCGTCCAAACCGGCGATTGCACCGGACGGCGCCAATAGCCGGCAGCCCGTTTTTCGTGACTGCTCTATAATCTCCGGGCGCTCCAAAAGAGCGCCAATGCTAATGACCATAAGGTCTTTCCCAGCCGCGAATGTTTCCTGAGCCAAATCCGCCACCACATGCCCGCCAGCCGTTTCCACAATCAGGCCGGAACGAGCAATGAGCTCTGTCCGTTCCAAAAACGGAGGCGGTTGTCGAAGGGTCGATAAGAAAGCTCGGGCACTACTTTCAGTCCGGCTGGCAACTCCTGCAATGTCAACAGGCATCCTCCCGGCGTCGGCCTCTCTTATAAGAGCTTGGCCGATGGCCCCACAACCAACTATCCCGATCGACTGTGGCATGGCAATTTCTCCCCATTGGTTGATTACCGCAAACGATTCTACACCACCCATCCAGACTGCCGGGCAGCCAGCTATCTGCTCAAAGAGGCAGACTAGGCTAGCAAGTTCGGACTCCCAACTCTATCCAAGCCCAGCCAATCTACGTCTCTCCCCACACGGGTTCTGGACAAATCTTCGGCCCAGCCGTTACTATTCCCACAATGGATCGAATACGGCATTCGGGTTAAACTCCACAATGTATTCTAAAATGGAAATGGGAGGACGCCCGATACCGAGTCTAGAGTAGAATCCCCAAAGTTAATGTGGACCAGCATCTAGTTACCACCTTAACCGGGGGCTCCGAGGCCTTGCCCTAATTGTCGTCAATAAACATTCGTTAAGAATAATTCATCAGCAACATCGGGGAGGAAGCAATGGCGGTACATGTTTACACTCACCCTGGTTGATTCAGTTGCCGGACGTTGGAAGAGTTTCTTTCGTCCAATGGTGTTATGTACGAGCACCACGACGTAGCCACAGACGAGGCCGCACGGGAAGACCTAAAGACTAGGCAGATTAAGTCTCTCCCGGTTACTATCATCGACGACTCTGAAGTAATAATCGGTTACTATCCGAAGAAATTGGTCCCAGCCCTGAAGCTGAACATCAGCGTAGACCTGTCAGGCAAGACTGAGTGGCTCTCCGAAAAATACGACGTTATGTTAAAAGCCGCTGTCAGGGCGGCGCGCCAGCTTTCCGACGCTCAGTTGGAAGAGCAGGTGCCTTGGCGGGAGTGGACCCTCCGTAGAACGGTGCTTCACGTGCTATCCTTCCCGGAGTTGGCCCTAAACAGCCACGCCCACGGCAGCATGAGCACCGATGACATGAAGGCGTCTGACGAACGTCTGAGTGTGCTGACTTCCGTGGAAGACCTGGCTCAATATGGGGAAAGCGTGCGGGTAAAGATTGTCCAGTTCCTGGCCAGTGGGGACACTCAATCCTTCGACCGCGAGGTTCCAGCCCATTACGGTGGCGAAGTTACGGTCTTGGAGTTGCTGAATATCATTCTCAGCCACAGCACTCACCACCTCAAGCAACTCTACTGGCACATGGAGACCAACATGGGCATACAATTGGTAGAACAGGCCACCGAAAGCGACCTTGACGGCATCGCCACGCCGTCCACGCTGATTTAACTCTCGTAATGCGGCTTGGGTAAGTCGGCCTTCCGTTAAGTACGACTTGTAAGTAGAACCGCGAAAACCCGTGGAGGCAGTACCATGAAATATGATGTAATTATTGTAGGGGCCGGGTCGGCCGGTTCTATTTTGGCGTCCCGGTTGTCCGAGGACCCCCAACGGTCGGTCCTAGTGCTGGAAGCCGGCCCGGACTACCCCGAGTTCGAGCACTTGCCCGAAGAGGTGAAGTTCGGGTACGCCACTGAAATCGACATAATGGTAAGTGACCACAACTGGCAGTTCACCGGCAAGGGCACCGAAACATCCCCGCCAATGATGGTTCCCAGGGGCAAGGTTACCGGAGGCTCCAGCGCTATTAACGGCCAGGTATTCCTCAGGGGAGTCCCTGAAGACTACGATTCTTGGGCGTCTGAGGGCAACGACCAGTGGAATTTTCAGAAATTGCTGCCCTTCTTCCGCAAGCTGGAAACCGACACGGATTTCCACGATGACTTCCACGGCAATGAAGGGCCGATTATCGCCCATCGTTTCAAGCGTGAAACGTGGCTACCTGCCCAGACTGCGTTCTACAACGCATGCCTCGGAGCCGGATACCCCGACTCACCGGACCACAACCATCCAGACTCCACCGGCGTGGGCGCCACACCCCTAAATAACCCGAATGGCATCCGCTTTAGTACTGCCCTGGGTTACTTGGACCCCGCCAGGAACCGAATTAACCTGACGATTCGCGCAAACTGCACCGTCCACCGGATCATTTTCGACGGCAATAGGGCCACCGGCATTGAGGTGGAGAGCGGCGGCGAGAAGTTTGTGGTGGAGGGTGAAGAAATAATTCTCAGCGCCGGGGCCATCGGCTCCCCCCAGGCGCTCATGCTCTCCGGCATTGGCCCTGCTGAGCACCTCAAAACCTTGGGCATTCCCGTGATTGCCGACCTTCCCGGCGTGGGCCAAAACCTGCGAGACCATCCAGCGGCGTGGGTCACGTGGCGCACCAAAGAAGGATTTGAACTCGATGGAGTAGCGCCACGCATGCAGGTGACTTTGCGCTACACCGCCCAAGGATCGGACCTGCGCAACGACATGAAAATATCCATGCAGTCCTTCGCCACCGAGCGGGTCAACCGCGGCGGCGAGCGGATGGAGCCCATTGGCATACGCATGACGGCGGGAATTCAACTGGCTGCTGGCTCAGGCGAGCTTACCCTTACGACTACCGACCCTACGGTCCAACCATTCCTTGACTACCGGTATCTGGAGCACGAGGAAGACAGGCAACGGCTGCGGGAGAGCATCCGTCTCTGTGTGAGACTAGGTGAGGCTAAAGAGTTTGCCAATATCATCGAGGAGCGTTTGGACCCACCCGACGAAGCATTGACATCCGACGAAGCTTTGGACGATTGGCTAATGCGGGAAGTCACCACCTCGCAGCACATCTCCTGCACTTGCAAGATGGGACCGGCATCGGACCCCATGGCGGTAGTTGACCAATATGGCCGGGTCCACGGCATTCAGGGCCTTCGGGTCGTCGACGCTTCCATCATGCCCGACTGCATAAGGGCCAACACCAACGTTACTACCATGATGATCGGAGAGCGGGTGTCCGAGTTTATTTTGGAAGGCAAATAAAAAGCTGATAAAACCCTGAAATTAATTTTTGAAATCGTCGTTCCGGCGGAGGCCGGAATCCAGAGAGCGTTATCATCCCTGAACATCCGGACACCGGCCTCCGCCGGCGTGACGTTCCGATTCTGCCATACTTATCGGTGCAGATTGGCATATAAATAGAGCAAACATTGAGCAGCATAACCACAATCTTTTATAGTCGAGGGCTATCACATGACAACCACATCAGACGTTCAGAGCGCCAGTTCTAGTAAATACCGGATCATAGGCACAAGCCCAATACGCCACGACGGCGTGGATAAGGTCACTGGGGCGGCCAAGTACGGGGCTGATACTCAGCTGACAGGAATGCTTTACGGGAAGGTTCTTCGCAGCGTCCACGCTCATGCCCGCATACGATCCATCGACACCAGCAAGGCAGCAGCCCTGCCCGGTGTGTTCGCAGTGTGCACGTCCAAGGACTTCCCCATCATTGAAGATCAGGTAATCGACTTGGCGGAAGCACAAGGCACTGCTAGGCTTATGGCTGAGCACGTCCTAGCCAACCAGAAAGCGCTGTACAAAGGGCACGCACTTGCGGCAGTCGCGGCCGTAAACGCTCATGTGGCCGAGCAAGCCATCAAGCTGATCGACGTGGACTACGAAGTCCTTCCCACGGTTTTAACTCTCCGCGACGCCCTAAAGGAGGATGCTCCAATACTCCACGAGAACCTCACTACCATGTTCCGGGTGGAGCGCTTCTCCCGGGGCGAGGACACAGGAGTCAAAGGCAACGTGGCGGCCCACATTCAGCACAAACTGGGCGACATCGAAAAGGGCTTCGCCGAGGCCGACGTCATAGTCGAGCGAGAGTTCGACACCGAGACCGTACACCAAGGTTACATTGAGCCTCACGCCTCGACCGCCAATTGGTCCAAAGACGGCAAGTTGACCGTCTGGACCTGCACCCAAGGCGCATTCGCCATCCGCTCCTCTTGTGCCGCCATATTAGACATACCCGAATCCAACGTGAGGGTGGTGCCCACCGAGATCGGTGGCGGGTTTGGCGCCAAGATTACCACCTACCTAGAGCCTGTGGCCGCCGTTCTCTCCAAAAAGACCGGACGACCTGTAAAAATCGTGATGGACCGGAAAGAAGTGTTTGAAGGCACCGGGCCCACGTCGGGCACCCGCATACGGTGCAAGATCGGGGCCACCAAAGCCGGCAAGATAACCGCAGCCGAACTCCACATGGAATATGAAGCCGGAGCCTACCCCGGATCCCCCGTGGGCGGAGGCACCATGGCGGCCACCGGACCCTACAATATTGAAAACCTGTTAGTTGACGGCTACGACATCGTCTGCAACAAGCAGAAGGTGCAAGCTTACCGGGCTCCTGGACAACCTCAAGGCGCTTTCGCCGTGGAACCGGTCATCGACGAGTTGGCGGAAAAGCTGGGTATGGACCCCATGGATTTCCGCCTCAAGAACGCCGTAAAAGAGGGCGACCGGCAACCCAACGGTGTAGCCCACCCAGTGTTCGGTTGCCGGGAAATGGAAGAAGAAATGAAATCGCACCCCCACTACACTACGCCTCTATCCGGGCCAAACCAGGGGCGAGGAGTGGCGGTAGGGTATCGCTGGCAGGGAGGTCAGGCGTCCACAGCTACCATAAACGTTAACTCCGACGGGACCATTAACCTGATCACCGGCTCGGTGGACATTGGGGGCACCCGCACCTCCGTGGCCATGCAAGCCGCCGAAGTTCTGGGTTTGCAGGCCGAAGATGTGGCTCCGACCGTAGTCGACACGGATTCCATAGGCTGGACCGGGGTCACCGGGGGAAGCCGCACAACTTTCGACACTGGTCTGGCGGCGATCGCCGCCGCTGAGGCGGTGATTAAAGAAATGTCCGGTCGCGCAGCCCTGATTTGGGAAGTGCAAGCCGAGGACGTGGAATTCCATGACGGGACTTTTGTTTGCAGCAAAAACGCCGAGGACAAACTGACGTTCAAACAGCTCGCGGCAAGACAGTTGCGCACTGGCGGCCCTATTTCCTGTTCCGTGGGGGCCACCTCCACAGGGATGGGGCCGATCATCGCCGGGAACATCATAGACGTGGAGGTTGACCCGGAGACTGGCAAGGTGGACGTACTCCGTTGCACGGCATTCATGGACGCTGGCACGGCGATCCACAAAGCATACGTGGAAGGCCAGATGCAGGGCGGCACGGTCCAAGGCATTGGCTGGGCGTTGAATGAAGAGTACTTCTATCACGAAGACGGCACCATGGCCAACTCCAGCTTCCTGGACTACCGCATGCCCACCATGTTGGATATTCCCATGGTGGACTGCGTGATAACCGAGGTGCCCAATCCCAAGCATCCCTTCGGCATTCGGGGCGTAGGCGAGGCGCCAATCATCCCTCCTTTAGCGGCGCTGGCCAACGCAATCTACAACGCCGTAGGGGTGAGGCTGACCAAGCTGCCGATGACTCCCGGCTCCATCATGGAGGCGCTGGAGGCTAAGAAATCCCAGAGATAATTCCATCCCAGTAGTTGAGTGCGGTAGCAGTGCCAATGATGATGAACATTCGGCAAACAAGAAGCTAGACATGATCAAACCAACACGTTTGGGCCACGTGGTCCTGCGAGTCCGGGACCTAGACCGCTCGGAAGAATTCTACACCAAGTTCTTGGGCATGGAAGTTAAAGGCAGAAGGGAAGGTCGCATGGTCTTTTTCCGCAGCAATGAGGACACCGATCATGACCTAGCCATTGCCAATCTCGGCGACGATGATGCTCCCGGGCCCGAGGCGACCCGGGTAGGAATGTATCACATGGCTTACGAGTTCGAATCCATCGAAGACATCAAAGAGGCCTACCGTTTGACCCAGGAAATGGGCATCAGAATTGCAGGTTTTGGCGACCACGGAGAGATCAAGGGCTTGTATATTCTGGACCCGGACGGCATTGAGATCGAGTTGTGCGCCTTTGCTCCGGAGTGCCAGGACACGCCGCTGGAAGAACTGTTAACCCAGGCTTCCAGCGAGCCTGTCACGGCGGGGTAGCCACTGGTTGCGCTCACATCCCTTCGACAAGCTCAAGACAGGCCTAACCTTTCCCTGAAATAGAGCTTTGCGCCAAAAGTCACCCGCAGTTCGCTCAGCTCCTCAGAATGACACTTTTGAGGCAAAGCCGCGAAAGGGGAAAGGCCCCTGTCCTCTCCCCTTCACGAGGGAGACCTAGCGTGGGGGAGAGCTTCGCAGGTAAATTCTCGTTCAATTAACAATTAGACCCCAGTTCATGATCATGAACTGGGGTCTAATTTATTGCTTGCCTAGCTACGGGTTTCCGAGATTAGATCCCCTGCCTGTAAACGGCGGAGTAATAATGTGCCACAGAGGCGGTAGGGCCGCTGCGGAGGTGGCGGTTTAAAATTGTACCGCCCGAGGTCTTCTCTCTAAGCTA
>MUCU01000031.1 GCA_002817055.1 SAR202 cluster bacterium Io17-Chloro-G7
GCGACCGAATGCGGGGTAGGGGCAAAGTGGGCCGTGTGCGCATTGTGGCAGCCATGCACAAACTGCTGCGGCTCTGCTTTGGTGTGCTCAAGAGCGGCCGGCCCTTCGATCTTTCTTTGCATACTGCTACTTTAACCAGTTGACTTTTAATACGGCATCTGAGCGGAGCTAAGAATCTTTGCACCTGAGGAACGAGATTCTTCTTCGCTGCGCTCCTCAGAATGACATGTTTGAGGCAAGGCCTACACAAGGAGCTTCACAAGTAGCTGGTCGAAGATGCGTTGCTTCCAACCCAAAAAAGGGGAAATGCCTGGAGCGTATCCCCGGAGAGACAATCGGAATCAGCGCCAGAATCGCAATCATTGATGGATGGTCAAAATCAAAAAAGGAGGGCGCACGATGGCTGCAAAGAACAAGATGGAGTTGGAGATCGTATACTGCCAGGATTGAGGGCACGCCCTGCGTGCTGCCTGGATGGCAGGAGAAGCCTTGAGCCGCGCTGACGAGCATATCGCCAGCTTTAAGCTAACCCCGGGGCCTCACGGCAAATTCGACGTAATTGTCGATGGAGAAATCGTAGCCGACCACCGTCACGAAGCCAACGCCCACATTTTCCCGGACATTCAGGACTTGATGAAGGCCATCAACTCCCGGCTGGGCTGACAACCCTGCCCCATAGGAAATTCTGTCAACGATAACTCGGATGATGGAATTGTAGGAAGCGGCGCCTCAGTAATTATATCCGTGCCTACCCGCCCGCTCGTAGTGAGCCGTCGGTACAGCTAAAAGCGAGCGGACTTGCAACCCGTACAATTACCCGAAACCTTGTGCCGTTACACTTGCTCGGCGTAGTCCAAGTGAATCAGGTATTTGCTGCCTTCTCCGGGGCCGTCAATGATCACGACCTCGTGAACATGCATGTCGTGGTTTTCTATGGACTGGGTGACGCCCGTGGTCTCGACAGTCAACCCGCCCCGGGTCTTGAACTTTAACCCGGCTTCGATACTAGACATTTCAGCGTAAGCCAACGATTTGTCCTCCATGAATTTGATTTTACCCGGCTACATCGTGTCCAACCGCAATCTTCCAGTGCTGTATTTCGCTTCGATTCCGTCGTGTCCAACCGCAATCTTCTAGTACCGTATTTAGCTTCGATTCCATCTGCCACATATACAAACTAACGTTTGCGGCTACATTCTTACGTTTCCGGCGGAGACGGGTCCGCCGACCATTGTGAAAACCGTGCCCCAGAAGTCTACAAACCCTGTTTGGCGGAGTCAAGTCCTGCTGAACGGAGATTCTTAGCCGCAACCCGGACCACGGGATGAAAACCCCACTAAGTTAACGTCCCCCACGGTCCTAAATTCCGGAAATCAGCTCGGTTTCGTAGTCCAACAAGACCAAGTCACCGCTAAACTCTTCTACGAAGGACACGATTTTGGACATCATTTCGTGGGCGTGAGCGGTGTCGTTGCTAACGCAGCAGACACCGATGGTCAGCCGCTGCCATAAATCGTTGTGATCAACCTCCGCCACCGCCACATTGAATTGATTTCTCAAACGGGCGGTCAACGACCTGACCACTTGCCTTTTCGACTTCAGATTTGTGGACTCGGGCAAGTGGGCGCTGATCGTGCAAACTCCTATGTGCAACCCTTTCCTCCAAGCCCGATTAACCGGCCGCAGCATTGATTCGCAATAATTTTCACAAATTCCTTGACTCCATCGGAAAACCCATTATAGATTATAGACCTAAGAGTAGGAATCGAGACCATGGGCTTCTTCGGTTTATGGCTTTCGTTCACGTCCCGATCACATTGTAACCGCTGGAGGGTGATTGCTGACCGAGAGAGATCTTGGGAGTTCAGGAGCGGATACGCGAATGGTAGGTAACCAAAACCAAGAGGAAGACCGGGCAGATGTGCCCGAGGTTGTGGTCACCAGGCTCCCCCAGTATGTTCGTATCCTCAATCGGCTCCTCGAAGAAGGAACAGAGGTCGTAAGCTCCCAGCAACTGGGAGCCAAACTGCAGGTCACTCCGGCGCAAATACGTAAAGATCTGAGCTATTTCGGTCGCTTCGGCAAGCAAGGTCGGGGATACAGCGTCCGCCACCTCCACGATCGGCTGCGGGATATCCTTGGGCTCAACTCCTACTGGAACGTCGCCGTGGTGGGCGTTGGCCGATTGGGCCGGGCAATCCTTAGCTATCCCGGCTTTACCCCTGATGGCTTCCATTTGGTAGCTGCCTTCGACGCCAGCGAAGACGTGGTGGGCCTACAGGTTGGAGACCTGACGGTCCAATCCATTGATGAACTGGAAGAAGTCGTAAGCGGCCAGAACATTAGTATCGCCATCGTAGCAGTGCCTGTCAGTTTTACCCAGGAAGTCATCGATACATTGGTAGATTGCGGGGTGCGGGCAATCCTAAACTACGCTCCCACATCCCCGCAAGTCCCAGAAGGTGTCAGGATACGCAACATAGACCCGGTAATCGCCCTACAATCAATGACTTACTATCTGGGCGACTCCACTGACCATTAGGCTAGTACTTTATCCAGTAATATTTGGCTTACTCTAAACACCCCCATCCTAGCCTTCCCCCGAAATGGGGAACGAACCTGTCTGATGCCCCTTGCATAAACCGAGTTAGTTGACATCCATAGATATTATTTACATATGGACCTAGGCAGATGGGGTTCCCTTCTCACCGTAGCGTTTCATTAATTCGACAGATCTAATCCCTGTTGAGACCGCGGAGAACTACAGCTTCCAAAATTAAAGGGGCGTCCCTGCGAAACAGGGACGCCCTTAGGCGTTATAACTCTAGACCGCTATTCCGCAGGCGGCTCCTACTAAAGCCTAAGTCCCCGGCCCGGCGTCACCTGACCCCGGAGCAATGGCTCCTCCGCCCCTCGGCCGTCGACGTCGAACAATGTTTAGCCTTACCTGAGCGCGACGCATGGCGCCCAGAGCCCGTTCCATCTGCAGGTCCGTGCTTTCATTGGCCATCCGCTCTCTGGCGCGCTCTACAGCCTGCTGTGCCCTGGCTTCGTCGATCTCCTCGGACCTTTCGCAAGCGTCGGCAAGAATGGTCACCTTATTGCCGATGACCTCCATGAAACCGCCGGTGACCGCCAAGAAGGTGTCTGTCCCATCCTTGCGGATCAGGATTTCACCAGGTTGCAACACGGTCATAAGCGGGGCGTGGTGAGGCAGAATTCCCAACTCACCATCGGCGCCCGGCGCAACTACCAGATCGACGTCTTCGCCAAACACTTGGCGCTCAGCAGTAATTATTTCCAAGAGCATGGGAGCCATAGCTTCTACTTATATCCTCGGCTCTACTTCTAATTTTGCGCCAGCAAGTGTTGCCCCTTTTCCACGGCTTCTTCGATTGTCCCTACCATGTAGAACGCTTGCTCAGGCAAATCGTCGTGGGTGCCATCCAAAATTTCAGAGAAGCCCCGTATCGTGTCCCGCAAAGGCACGTATTTGCCTGGCTGGTTGGTGAATCCCTCGGCCACGAAGAAGGGCTGAGTCAGGAAACGCTGGATTTTCCGGGCCCTGAAGACTACCTGCTTATCTTCCTCGGATAGCTCTTCAATTCCCAGGATCGCAATAATATCCTGCAAGTCTTTGTACCGCTGCAACACTTGCTGCACTCCGCGGGCCAAATTGTAATGTTCCTCTCCGACAATCCGCGGCTCCAGAATCCTGGAGTATGACGCCAACGGGTCCACTGCCGGATAAAGCCCTTGGGCGGATAATGCCCGCTCCAAGGAAACTACGCCGTCCAAGTGACCGAAGGTTGTCACGATTCCGGGGTCGGTATAATCGTCAGCAGGCACGTAAATGGCCTGGAAAGATGTTATGGACCCAGAGGTAGTGGAGGTAATGCGCTCCTGCAAAGCGCCCATTTCAGTACCCAACGTGGGCTGATAACCCACGGCCGAGGGCATCCGTCCCAGCAGCGCCGACACTTCCATCCCGGCCAGGATGTACCGGTAAATATTGTCGATAAACAGCAGCACATCCTGGTGCTGCTCATCCCGGAAATACTCCGACATGGTCAGACCGGTGAGCCCGATCCGGGCCCGCACACCGGGGGTCTCGTTCATCTGGCCGAACACCAACACGGTATTAGCCAAGACTCCCGAGTCCTGCATCTCGTGCCACAGGTCGTTGCCCTCCCTGGATCGCTCACCCACACCGGCGAAAACCGACACGCCCTGGTGGACTGCGCCGATATTTCGGATAAGCTCTTGGATGATCACGGTTTTGCCTACGCCTGCGCCACCGTATGCGCCAATTTTGCCGCCCTTCATGAAGGGGGTGATAAGGTCAAAAACTTTTATCCCTGTCTCCAGGATATCAACGGTGGAGTTCTGCTCGGCAAAGCTCGGGGGATCACGGTGAATGGGCCAGTATTCGCCAGCTTCAACGGGCCCCAGATTATCCAGCGGAGCGCCGGTAACATCGAAAAGCCGTCCCAAGGTTTCTTGGCCTACCGGCACAAGCACCTTATCGCCTGTGTCCTCTACGGCAACGCCCCGGGCCAACCCGTCGGTGGTACCCAAGGCCAGGCAGCGTACCCAGTTGTTCCCGATGTGCTGCTGCACCTCTAGCACCAATTTTTCGCCTTCTCTTTCGCAAGACAGTGCGTCAAAAAGCTTGGGTAGTTGGTCCGGCTCGAACTCTACGTCCACGACCGTGCCAATAATCTGAGCAACCTTTCCGGTGGCCATAGTTCTCTCCTGAAATACTCTCGGGTAACTTTTGGACCTAACCCTCCAGGGCTATTTGGCCGCCCACCAAGTCCAGCAATTCGTTGGTTATGCTGTCTTGGCGCAATTTGTTCATAACCAGGGTTAGGTCATCCAGCAATTCAGTGGCATTATCCGTTGCGGAGCGCATTGCAACCATCCGGGCCGATTGCTCGCTGGCTATGGATTCCAGCAACGCATGGTAAACTTCCATCTCGACGAACCGGGGCAATAGACTGCCCAACACCATCAAGTTGTCCGGCTCGTAGATATAGCCTACCCGCTCGCCCGCTGTGAGTTCCGCAGGCGTCACCGGTAGCAGCTTTTCTACCACGGGGGTTTGAGACAAAGTGGACACGTATTTGGTATAAGCCAAATACGCCTCGTCCACTTCGCCTTCACTATAGGCATCAATCAGCAGATGGGCGATGGCGGTCGTATCCGCCAAAACCGGTCGCTCGCCCATATCGGTGAACACAGCCTGCACGTCCTGGCCGGTTCTCACCAGAAAGTCGCGCCCCTTTCTTCCTACAGCAATTACTCTTGCTGGCGACGATTGGTCCAGAATGAACTGGGCGACCTGGCGGTTGAGGTTGCCGTGCAATCCGCCGCACAAGCCGCGGTCGGGGCTAATCACCAAAATCGCCACACGCTGTACCGGCCGCACCTGTAGCATTGGATGGATACCCGCAGCGTCATCTCCAGGCTGGGCCGCCAAGTGAGCGATTACCTCTTGTATTTTCTCAGCAAAGGGACGCCCTTGGGTCACCGCAATCTGAGCCCGCCGCATTTTAGAGGCGGCAATTAGAGACATAGCGTTGGTCACCTTGCCGGTGTTCCCAACGCTGCGTATCCGTAATCTTAAATCTCTAACACTGGGCACTGTCTAGTCTTCTCCTGAGTCCCACCCTGCCAGCTTTAATCAACAACCCAGTCGTCTAAATCGCAAGTCCCCTAAATGAGCTGCCTCGACAAGTCCCTCTTTCTAAAAGGGGGATTTAGGGGGATTTAGGGGGATTTCCGACGAAGCAAGCGTTCGACGCAATCGCCCGACGCAAACATCGGTGTCAGCATTGTCCAACTATCGTTACTCTAATCAGTCTAATCCGAACTTCTCACAAAGTTATGGCGGAAAGCATCGCAATCACCAGCCCTTGGGAAGGGCATTAAACCCGCTAAGCCTGAGCGCCGGCTTTGGGTTATACCCCGAAGGAGCCCTTGAAGTCGGTGATGGCTTGAGTCAGCCTGCCTTCAATGTCCTCCGTCAGGTCCCCCGTCTCCTTAATCGTCTGCACGATATCCGGATGAGTGCTGCTCATGTAGCGCAACAGCTGATCTTGGAAGTCACCGCACCGGTCCAACGCCAGGTCTGCAATCAAGCCCGCATTGACCGCAAACAAGATAATTACTTCCTGTTCCAAAGCCAGGGGCACGTACTGCGCCTGTTTGAGTATCTCGGTAGCCAACTGTCCACGGGAAAGCTGGGCCCTGGTGGCCGCGTCCAAGTCCGAGGTTCCGAACTGGGCGAAAGTCGCCAACTCCCGGTACTGGGCCAAATCCAACCGCAAGCGGCCCGCCACCCGTCGAATTGCCCGGCTCTGAGCTGCGCCACCGACCCTGGACACCGAAAGACCCACGTTGACTGCTGGCCGTATGCCAGAGTTGAATAATTCGGGTTCCAAGTATATTTGCCCATCGGTAATGGATATCACGTTGGTCGGAATGTAAGCGGAAACGTCCCCGGCCTGCGTCTCAATTATCGGCAGCGCCGTTATGGAGCCACCGCCATTGGCGGCATCCAGTTTGGCCGAGCGTTCCAACAAGCGGCTGTGCAGATAGAAAATATCCCCCGGGTAGGCTTCCCGTCCGGCGGGACGTCGTAGCAACAGGGACATTTGGCGATAAGCCCAAGAGTGCTTGGTCAAGTCGTCGTAAACAATCAGCACCTCTTTGCCTTGGTCCATAAAGGCCTCGGCCATGGCACAACCAGCATATGGCGCGATGTACTGTAACGGCGCAGAGTCCGAGGCGCCAGCGTTGACGATGATCGTGTGGCCCATGGCGTCATTGTCTTCCAGGATGCCTAGGACCTGAGCCACCTTACCCTGTTTCTGACCGATGGCCACATAAATGCAAATAAGGTCGCCGCCCTTCTGGTTGATGATGGTGTCCAACGCAATGGCGGTTTTGCCCGTGGATCGGTCGCCGATGATCAACTCCCGCTGTCCCCGGCCAATGGGGATCATAGAGTCGATGGCTTTGATTCCGGTCTGCACCGGGGTATCCACCGATTGGCGGGCCACAACGTTGGGAGCGACCCTTTCCACCGGCAGAGTTGCCGTGGTCGTAATAGGTCCTTTGTCATCCAATGGCCTCCCCAGAGGGTCCACCACCCGACCGATCAATCCTTGTCCCACAGGCACTTCAATAATACGGCCTGTGGAACGGACCCGGTCTCCTTCCTTTACCACAGTAGGATCCCCCAAAATGGCGGCTCCAACCAAGTCGGATTCCAGGTTTAGGGCCAAGCCCAGAACGTCGTTGCCAAAGTCCAAAAGTTCGTTGGACCGAACACCCTGGAGGCCCTGAATACTGGCGATACCATCACCCACCTGAACCACAGTACCAACGTCCACCAGAGTCAAGTCTCCGCCAAACTCTTCGATTTGACGTTTGATTAGAGATACGATCTCTTGTCCCCTGATCCCCATGAACGTTTCTCCTCAGTACCGGCTTAAGCGCCTGGTACAGCAACTTCCGAGTGCATTTGATTACGCAGTGAGTCTAAGCGCGACCGGGTACTCCCGTCCAAAAGTCGGTCTCCGATCTGTATCACCAGCCCACCCAAGATGGACTCATCGACCTGGGACGATACCACAACCTCTTTTTTCACTAGGTCGGACACGAACTTGGTGATTCTTTCCAATTCGCCAGGTTGCAACGGTACTGCCGATATAACCTCCACCCTTTGTCGTCCCCGGTGCTCATCCAGCAATTCCAGGTAGCCATCTTTCAGATCCCGGGCCACTAACACCAGGCCTTTGGAAACCAGCAACTTGACCATATTGCGGACCAATGGATGAATCTGGTCCATCACCGCTTCGATGGCTTTCATCTTATTCTCGATGGAAACATCGGCATGACCCAATAGGGCCCTGAATTCTTCGTCCTGAAGAACTCCATGAACGAAATCCAAGTCACCTTCCCATTGGTCCAGTTGGTCATGCTCTTGGGCCAACTCGAAGATGGCTTGGGAGTAGCGTTTCCCGGAGATTTTCGGCGCCATTAGATATTAAGCCCTCGGCCCGGCGGAAGCTTGTTCCCCTTCTTCCAACACTTGGGAGATCAACTCTTCGTGGGCCTGCCGGTCCAAGGAACGGCGTATGACCCGCTCGGCGGCTGTGATGGCCAGGTCGCCAAAGTTGGCCCTAACCTCTTGGACCGCTGCGTCTCGCTCCCTCTGGATATCGGACCTGGCCCGCTCCACAAAGGTTTCCGCATCGCGCCTGGCCTGGGCCATCTGCTCTTCCTGGAACCTGGCAGCAGCTTCCCGGGCTTGTTCCAGCAGCCGCTGCCCTTCCCGGCGGGCTTCGTTGAGCTGGTCCTCTATCACTTGCTGAGAACCCGCTGCCTCCTCCCGAGCCCGGTCGGCGGCTTCCAAACTCTCCCTAATCCTCTCGGACCGCTGGTCCAGCACCTTCAATAAGGGCTTATAGGCAAACAGCGTCAAGATGCCCAATAACAACACGAAGTTGATCAGATAGGCGATTAGGCTGGGACCATTTATTCCCAGGTCGGTTATTCCCAACAGGGGGATTGCTCCCGCCATATGAGAAATTAAGCTGGCTAAGCTAGCTTCAATTGCTATCACGGATGTCTCCCATACGCTCGCAGCCCAAGCGCGTTAAACCACGAACAATAAGATTACCGCTACGATCAAAGAGTAAATACCCAAAGCCTCTGCGAAAGCAATGGCCAGAATCATGTTGGTGGTGATAGCCCCAGCCGCCTCCGGGTTGCGACCAATTGCGCCCATTGCACCGGAACCAAGCACGCCAATACCAATGCCTGGGCCAATAACGCCTAAGCCGATGGCCAAACCAGCGCCAATAAACTTGCCGATTTCTTGGAACTTCTCGGCGGCCTCTGCACTTAACAAAAGGACCAAATCCATTTCCGTTTCTCCTCCTATACCCTTTCCGCTAACCCAGTATTGTCAGCTAATCTTGCGGATCGATTATTCCAGGGAGCGCGAGCCCCCGAGTTTAGCACTTTAAAGTCGTACCGTAGATGTCCTTCGGTTCAATTAACATTCTACTAATATTCCCCTAATGTTCCTCGTGGCGGACCGCCACCGATAAGAAGACCACTGTCAGGCTGGCAAAGATTACAGCCTGTATCAATCCAACCAGTAACTCCAACCCGAACACGAACTGAGTGGCCACAAATGGCACCAAGAAGGTAATCATGATAACGAGAATTTCGCCCGCCGTCATGTTACCGAACAACCGGAAAGTGAAGCTGACCACACGAACGAGTTCGCTGACTCCTTCAAGGAAGCCCACAAAGATGTCGATCAACCCGGAAGGCCGGCCTCGTAGCAGGTTGCCAAAAGCAAAGAACTTCTTGAAATAGCCGAGTCCATGGGCACGTAGGCCGTAGTACTCGACAAACACAAAGGAAACTAATGCCAATGCCAGAGGCATATTCAAGTCTGTGCCCGCTGACTTAAGCAAGTGAGTCTTGATTTCTCCGTCGAAGACAAAACCAACGAACTGGTAGAAAGGAAGCAATGCCAGCCAAGCGTTGAATAGAACGAAGAAGAAGATGGTGGCGATAACCGGGAAGGCCCTCCGGGCCATTTCCGGGCCAAGAACGCTGGAGCAGAATCCCAGAACGCCTTCATACAGAGACTCTATGACCCCTTGAAAACGACCGGGCACGATGCTTCTCTTCCGAGAACCAAGAACAAAAAAGAGGATGATGACTATGGTGGCGAACCAAGCGGAGATTAGTGTGTTGGTAACGGCGAATTTGGAGGCGCTCAGCGGTTCAAAGTGGATTCCTGCCTCTTCAGCCGCCTCTTCTTTCCCTTCCCCGTGATCCCTGGATTCTTCATACAATTCCACTGTATGTTCGTTCAGGTGCAGGGCTTCATCCCTGGTGGAGGACGGGAAAATTGGTTGGGGTGATAGGTGGATTTCAGGCTTCTCCAGGAGTTGGTCGGTGCCGAACATGGCCGAACCAATCGCCCCGAAAATGAAGCCCACTACCATCAGTACCACGAGGCCTACGCCCGCTAAAAGCAGAAGCTTTTTTGCCCCGGCGCCCGATGGCACTAGCGCTTCCCCCCTCTATCCTTTCCGTTCAATTTTTTACTCCCATAAAGGGCCGGTTGGACCATCTTATAAAGACCCCAAAAAGCCAAAACAGTACCCAGTACTGTACCCAGCAATGTAAAGAGGGGTGTGATTCCAATCCATCTATCTAGTCCGAGTCCCCCGAGGACGCCCAAGATGATGCATGCAGCCACGTACCAGCCGAGACCCATTAGGCGTAAGCCAACAACCCACCAATCCATCGCCCCGCCAGACTTAGTGAATAATATCACTATGGATTTTCAATGTCAATTGAGTCTGGAGTGAGCGATTTCGCAACCAAATGGCGGAAGCTTGTGCCCAGCCAGGAGTTCCTTTAGTTACTTATCGTCATATGGCTGCTAAAGTTTGCGGCCCGCTCGTTGACAAATTTTCGCCCGACCAGCCCTTGCTTGGACACCTATTACTTGGATTGCCCTTTACCGAAGTCTTCCAGATCAAGGGTGTCGATAAAATCCGTGAAAGCGGACATCCGCCTTAAGTCCTCTTCGCTTGGCTGAGGTTGGGCTTGCCCTTCAGAATGTTCCGGCTCAGTCGACCCTAATGGCTTTCCGGTTTCCTTGTCCAACAAAATCCCAGCTTTGTCCAACACGGATTCATCTGCGTAAATCGGGACTTGAGCTCTTACCGCCAAAGCCACTGCATCACTCGGCCGGCAGTCAATCTCTTTGGTCGTCCCGTTGGTCTGTATCGTAATTTTGGCGTAAAACGTATCGTTATGCAGGTCGTTTACTAATATATGCACCACCGAGCCACCCAGGGTGTCTATCACGGTCCGCAGCAGATCGTGGGTAAGCGGGCGAGGAACGGATAAATCTTGAAGCTTGACTGCGATGGCATCCGCCTCGGCGGGGCCAATCCAGATGGGCAAATATCGATCGGAGCCCTTCTCTTTTAGGATGACAACCCGTTGATAATTCATCGGACTGACCCTTATGCTGTCGATAGTCATTTCCAGCATTCCCGTTGCCTCCGTGCATCACCCAGGCTTAGCAAAAATTGTATGCCCATGCGAAATTCCATGTCAACCCAGAACCGGGCAAATCTTGACCTCTCTGCCAGCCACGCACAGCGCATTGTTACCCATGCTACCGGACACAACAGGCTAAAATTGGCAGGCAAATTTATTTGTGCTCTAGGTCAACCGATATCCGAGGCGCCTGGTATATCCAAATGCTAAAACTCAGCCGGAGCCAAAATAGCGCAACCGGCATCTTACTAATGTACCCAGTGTATAATCAGGCCCACGGCGCACATAACAAGGGCATATAGGATGTGAGGCGTCCCATGACACAAACCAAGAACTCCCCTACCGACATGAACCGGGCCAGCAAATACCGAATCGATTGGGAAGATTCCTGCTGGAGTTGCGACACCAAAGCATTTAACTTCCAATGCACCGACGAGTTGCCGCCACTGGATCGGATGATCGGGCAAGACCGAGCCCAAGAGGCCCTTCGTTTCGGTCTAGAGGTTGATAAGCCCGGCTACAACCTATTCGTCACCGGCCTTACCGGTACCGGTAAAACCAGCGCAATTAAAGCTCATATCCAGACCATGGTTGATGAGTTGGACCAGCAAGAGCAGAAAAAACCCATCAACGACTGGATATATGTCTACAATTTCGAAGATACGGACCGGCCTTGCGCTCTGAAACTCGCCCCCGGGACTGGCAGGTCCCTTCGTTACCGGATGAGCGAAATATTGAGGATTCTGGGGGAAGAGGTGCCCAAGGTATTTCAGAGTGAGGAGTTCGGGGCCCAGCAGCGCAATTTAGAAGAAGCCGACCGTCAGGAAACCCGCGATCTAATGACGGAACTGGAAGCTACGGCACAAGCCGCCAATTTTGCGGTTCAGGTGTCCCCCTCGGGAGTCACTATATTCCCAATGATAGAAGGCCGCCCGATGAACCCCGAGGAATATCAAGCCCTAACGGGGGACGCCAAAAAGGCGATAGACGAAGTTAGGGCCAACCTAATGCAACGCACCCAAGAGGTGATGTCGAAGATTCGAGAGATCGAAAAAGGCACCTCTGAAAAGACGAGAAAATTGGAGCGCACGGCAGCCGAAGAGCAAGTCGCTTCGATTTTTCAGAGTTTGGCCGACAGTTATCAAGGCGTCACCGGATTGCAGCAGTTCATCGACCAACTGAAAGACTATGTCCTGAGCAATCTTGGTGTTTTTAAGGAAGCGGATAGTTCTCGGCCTACGCCGATAGTTGGCCCACCCCAACCTATGGGAAACGCAGCATTGGCCTTGAACCCATTTTTGCCCTTCGAGGTCAACGTGCTGGTAGACAATAGCGCCGTTGACCGTGTTCCTATTATCGTCGAGCCCAACCCAAACTGGGGGAACCTTTTCGGTCGCATCGAGCGGCGCGCCTTGATGGGCACCTACGTCAGCGACCACGCTATGCTCAAGCCGGGTGCTCTTCACCTGGCCAATGGTGGGTACCTGGTAATAAACGCCAGGGATGTCCTGATGTCACCGATTGTCTGGGAGGGTCTCAAGCGGGTAATCCGTAACCGGGAAATACTTCTCGAAGACCCTGGGGAGCAGTCCGGCAATTATATTCCGCAGGGCTTGCGCCCGGAGCCGATCCCTTTGGATCTCAAAGTTATCGTAACCGGCGACGAGAATATTTACCGGATGCTCACCTCAATGGACAATGAGGACTTTTGGGATCTATTCAAAGTTAAAGCCGAATTCGACCACCGGGTCGAACTCACAGATGAAAACCTAATGGCATACTGCGCTTTTATTTGCCGCACCTGCATGGATGAAGGTTTGCTGGGCTTCGAGCCCAGCGGAGCAGCGGAAGTAATCGAGTATGCCGCCCGCTTGGTGGCGGACCAGCATAAATTATCCACCCGGTTTGGCCTGATAAAGGACTTGCTGATAGAGTCCGATTACTGGGCCCAAAAGGAACATGCGCCAAGGGTTAAGGACGAGCACGTTCAGCAAGCGATAGCCCACAAAATATACCGGCTGAATTTGGTGGAAGAGCGTATACGGGAGATGGTCGCCGATGGGACCCAGTTGCTGCAGGTAACCGGGTCGGAGGTAGGCCAAATAAACGGCTTGGCGGTTTACGACCTAGGCGACTTCAGTTTTGGCCGACCAACTCGCATTACTGCTCAAACCTATGCTGGCCGCGAGGGCTTTATCAATATCGAGCGGGAGGCGGCTCTCAGCGGTCGTACCCACGATAAAGGCGTCCTCATCCTCAACGGCTACATCAGCGCAAAATTCGGACAAAAAAGGCCGTTAACCCTGTCTGCCAGCTTATGCTTCGAGCAGTCCTACGAAGGCGTGGATGGGGATAGCGCCTCTTCGGCAGAGGTTTACGCCATTCTTTCAAGCCTGTCGGGCTTGGGCTTGCGGCAAGACATTGCGGTAACTGGATCGGTGAACCAGCGGGGGGATATTCAACCTATTGGCGGCGTTAATCAAAAGGTGGAGGGTATGTTCGACGTGTGCCGCGTTTTCGGGTTGACCGGCACCCAAGGCGTAATGATCCCACATCAAAATGTTCATAACCTTATGCTCCGGCGCGACGTAGTTTCTGCGATCCGCGACGGCAAATTTCATGTCTACGCGATCAAGACTATCGAAGAAGGCCTGGAAATACTACTGAACCACGAGCCCGGTAAACGGGGGGAAGATGGGCAGTTTACCGAAGGCAGCGTAAACTGGCTGGTCGATCGGAGATTAATGGAATTAAACCAATCCATGCGTTTTTATTATAGTGGTCACATGGCCGAAACCACTTAGACTTAGGGGCGACGGCGGTCCCACCAAATATCGCCAAAGCTTCAAATACAAGCCAAACTTCCAAATCAAAAAAGGCGTCGGTCTTGGTAATCAACCAAATCCGGCGCCTTTTGCGTTTACATTTGATTCGCGGCGAACTACTGATCCGCAGCGAACTACGCAACTCCTAATACCAATATAAGAACGACTATTTTTAGCCTTCCCGTCAGGAGTCGACGCTTCCGTCGCTTATCCGTGGCTCAATTGTCGATGGGCCGCACTGGCTCAATCGCGGCGAATTCTAGTCTTCTGGAAAGCCGTCTGCAGAATAGCGCCCGTTCAACCCAGCCACCGCCTGGCCAGCCAAAACTTCAATCCCCTTACGGACTGAACCGGATAAAGAACTGAGTTCTTTTTCCAGATTCCTCAGACTACGCAGGGCATAGGCATCAGCATCGGTGCGCTTGTTTCTGGCTTCATCCTCGGATCTTAATAGTATCTGGCCTGCTTTTTGCTCAGCGTCTTTGAGAGTCTCCTCGGCGCGGTGTTCAGCCATCGCCACCAAATCACTGTGGTCCAAGCGGTCCCGGTAATCTTCCTCCGCCTTTGACTTGGTGCGGCGGGCGTCCGATTGGGCTTGGTTGATGATCTGGTCTTTTTGCGATATCACCTCTTCGGCGGAACGCAATTCTTGAGGAATGGCCAAACGCAGTTGATCCACTAACTCCATAGCTTTTTTCCGGTCAATGAGGATATTCCCGCTCACCGGAACGGATTTACTGGTTTCGATTAGAGTCTCGATTCGGTCGATAATATTTATGATATCGATGATGTCCCCCTCCCTACCCTTCTTATCGGCCCTTAGACCGGCAACCCATATTTGATTCTGACTGCCTTGACCACGTGTGGTGGCAATAATTGGTCCACTGCCCCCTCAAGCCGGGCCACTTCTTTCAATAAGCTGGAGCTAACAAACATATATTCCTGGGAAGTCATAAAACAGACCATATCCAGATCGGGCTCGAGGCGACGGTTCATAAAGGCCATGTCGAATTCGTATTCGAAATCAGAGCCGCTGCGGAGCCCTCGAATAATTACTTTTGCGCCCACCTCCTTGGCAAAGCGGACCACCAGACCTTCGAATTTGGTGACCTCGACGTTGGGCAAGTCCATGACCGACCGTTTGAACAAGTCCACCCTTTCATCGCCGTCGAACAACACATTCTTAGACGACCCGCCGTACACCGCCACTATCACCTTGTCGAATAAGGACGCAGCCCGTTGAACCACGTCCACATGGCCCACCGTAACTGGGTCGAAGCTACCTGGGTAAACCCCTACTACCATTGATTATATCTCTCAGCGGCCAGGGCTTCTCACCCGGGTGCTTATTTTCGATTCAGATCCCTTTGACGAGTCTTGCCTTCAAACTCGGGTGGTTATCTTTTCCCGGTAGTTATCTTTTCAAAAAACTCGACCACGTTATCCCCATAGCGCCGGAGGGAAACCCGGCTCAAACCTCCGTACTCAGAGAGTAGTTCAAGATATCGGGAATGCCCTACCACCAACATGCCCCCTTCTACAATCAGGCCGTCAACTTTTCCCAACTTCTCCATCACCGGACCCAATTCATCGTTGGCATAGGGCGGGTCCATTAACACCAACTGGTACACTTCGGTAAAACTACTCAAGAACCGATTTACGTCGGCGCAATGCACCTTGCTATGTGAGCTAAAGCCGGTGGTCCGTAGATTGGTGCGGATTACCTCACACTGGCGGCGGTCCCATTCCACAAAATCGGCCCACCCCGCACCCCGGCTCAATGCCTCTATGCCAAGGCTACCCGAGCCAGCAAATATGTCCAGCACCCTACCCTCTTGGTACAACTCGCCTGGGAGGATGTTAAAAATTGCTCCACGAGCCCGCTCGGTGGTGGCGCGCGTACCAGACGAAACGGCGCCCTTCAGCCGCAACCCTTTCACCCTACCGCTAATTACGCGCATGTGTCTTGTAACGCCGAATTATACATAATGTCAACCCCTTTTCCTATATTATGACATGTCGATTTTTAGCATTTTTTGATGGCATGCGGCAAGGTAGTTTAAGCCTTTCGGTTTCGATAAAATCTGGTTGACGCTCATATCTGCCTGTGCTAACATCCGGCCTATCTCGTGACTACGCAGACTATATTCTGCTACGGTGAATTCTGGCCAAGCCGTAGCAACGTCCACCATAGATTAAGCTACACGGTAGCCTGCTCGACAAGCTACAC
>MUCU01000032.1 GCA_002817055.1 SAR202 cluster bacterium Io17-Chloro-G7
CCCGAAGCGCGACGCTCACGCCAAAATTCTGTATTCGAGCACTAACTTCCCGGCCGGAAACCGCCCAAGGCCGCTAGGCGGTGGATCTGGGAACCTCGGCTTCTCTTGCGATGGCCAGCAGATGTAGGACCACGTTAGACGAGCCACCCATAGCGACAGCGATCGTGATAGCGTTCTCGAATGCCTGCCGGGTCATGATGTCCCGGGGGCGAACGTCCTCCTCTAGCAACCGCAGTAGGTTGTGCCCTACATCTCGAGCCTCAACCAGTTTTCGGGGGTCTATCGCCAGAGTGGAAGCGTCGCCCGGGAGCGACATGCCCAACGCCTCAATGGCGGTAGACATGGTGTTGGCGGTAAACAGCCCGCCGCAAGAACCCTCGCCTGGGCAGGCCTGGCACTGTAACTCCGTCAACTGGTCCAAGGTCATGTCACCCTTGGCGTACGCGCCAACTGCTTCGGCCACGTCCTGAATGTTCACGTCCTTGCCCTGGTACTTGCCAGGCATGATGGAGCCGCCGTACATGAATATCGAAGGTACGTTCAGCCGGGCGATGGCCATCATGCAACCGGACATGTTTTTGTCGCAACCGGCGATGGTGATGAGACCGTCCATCCGCTCGCCGAAGGTCACCACCTCGATGGAATCGGCAATGACCTCGCGGCTCACAAGCGAGGTTTTCGCACCCTCGGTCCCCGCAGAGATGCCGTCGCTAATCGTAATCGTGCCAAACTTGAAAGGGAGGCCATTGGCCGCCCGGACCCCTTCCTTTGCCGCTTCGGCGAACCGGTCCAGGTGGACATTGCAAGGCGTCACGTCGCTGGCCAGGCTGGCGATGGCAACGAACGGCTTTTCCATGTCCTGCAGGGTGATGCCCATAGCCATCAACATGGCCCTGGCCGGCGCCCGCTCAGGTTCGTGGGTAAGTTCGCTGCTGCGGTGTTTGGTTTTGGCGGCTTTCGTGACTGAGGACAACGAACATCTCCTTACCATTTAGAAAATAATAACCGGGCCTGTGCTTCTGCTAAACTCCCATCCACTGCTTGCTCAATTTCCTTGGAACTAGCCTCGAAACTAGCCTTGAAACTAGCCTTCGGGTGTTGCCGCCGACACTCCTTTACCTCAAGATTACTATTTCGGACAATCGGCGCCACTCCCTCTCAACTTCTTCGTTCCACATTCCACCCCACCCCAAATGCATTTCCCCCTCTTACATCACATCCGCATTCCCCCTGCCTTGTACCTTCCGGCCACCTTCCTCAAAAATATGACGCGCACCCGTGTCAGCCTTGGTCTGGTCAGCCGGAAAGCGGACTCAAGTACCCCGCCAGACGCTGTCAGGCCTTTGGCGCCTTTATTCACTTAACTCCGGTGCCTATCTCCGACTCATGATCCAACCCCACGGTCGGCTCAGCTTCCCCCTCCCCTTGGAACGGACTGCTCCAACTGGGCCGCCGCCTCAATTGAGCATGGCATTTAGGTCTTGAAACAGTGCCTCGAAACCGCTCAAGGCTTGGTCCATATCCGGCAGGCTAAAATCGGGGCCTTGCTGGATTAGGAACGCTGCCGCACGATATCGATCAAAACGTCCCGGCCCTTCAGGCAGCGACGTCATAAAGTTCTTAACTTCTTCCACCACCTTAGCGGATGGGTTTCCTGAGAGCTCAAGGGTACGAATGTCGTCGTGCTGCAGGTTGTACGCCAATCGCATCAGGTCCAGGTAGTTCCTTCGCCCAATCACGTCCTCAATATCAGCATCAGCAATATCAGCATCAGCATTTCCGACAGACCTGTCTCCCGTATACTTATCTAAAGTCAGAACACGACTTTGACGTAGTAGTTCCGAGTTCCTTACGTCCGGGTCGGAACCGGTGATTCCGTTGGCGCCCGTAACCACGGCCAAGCGAAGGTCTTTGCCAGCAAAAAGGGTTAGGAAAGCCCCGACTTTGTCGATGCCGCCGCCCGGAGTAACCACCCAACGTTCATCCAAGGTGGTCCTTCCCAAAGATTCCAGTCTGCGTTTGAACCAATGGAAATAAAGGACCTCCGTAGGCCCTTCAACCAAGACCGTATGTTCTGCGATTGTGAAAGAACGAGAAACCTCATAAGCCAGCGCTGCCTGCAGCGGTTGGAGCGTCTCCGGGTTGGAGCTAAGCTCCTGATCACCCACCGTTGTCCCCTGGTCTCTCTCGTAACCCGGCAACTCCCCTTCTGCCATCGGAGTTAAGACATTTTCCACCGTCCGGACCCGGTAAAGCTTGGAGGGGTCGATCATAAAAGGCGAGTGGGTGGTATAAATCACTTGGTAGCTTGGCGCCAGCCGCTCTTCGAAGTAACGCACAAGGTCGGTCTGAGCGTTGGCGTGCAGGCTGAGACCGGGGTCATCCAAAAGCAAGATCAGGTTATCACCCAGATTACCGCGGATATGATTAAACCAGATCACGAAGGAAAAAAACCAAATGAAGCCGGTGCTGCGTTCGTCGAAATTTATTGTGTCCCCGTGGCGGGTGTTCTGAATGCGGATCCGGATAATCCAGCCTTCGTTGAAGGGCGCCGGATCCCCAGGAAAGGCATGCTGTAGCTGAAATTGAACACGAAGGCTTTGGTTCTGTGACCAATACTGAAATACTTCCTGAGTAATACGATGGGAGGCCGCTTCCAGCTCCGCTGTCAGCATTTCGTGCTGGTCGACTCGCTCCAAATCGTCCACACTGCGCCCAACAGTTTCCAGCAAGGCGAGAAACACCCGGTCCCCTTCATCCAGATTGTTGGCCTGGGCTCTGGCCCGCAGGTCATTTACGGCAATTTGGCCGGGCATTCTCAAATACTCAGAGAAGTAAGCAAACTTGGGCAGGCGGTGAAGAAGCATGTGAGCCACGGTTTCATGGGCATTGTTGGTCCGGAAATTGGAGACGACCGCAGCGAAAAGTTCGTGAAGTCGGTCGGACCGTGGTTCCATGTCGCTTAGCAGACGGTGTAGCTCGGCTAGGCTTTCAACGCCCTGAACGGCCTGAAATTCTTCCTGGTCCAAATCGAAGGATGAGATAAGGTGCTGAACGATGGAGGTTTCATTCAATGCGAACGTAAGCACCGTCTTATTGTCGTAGCCTTTTTGGATCTTAATCATTTGAACCTGCCGGGCGGCTGGCCCGATCACAGGCTCCAAGTACGCAACGTCATCGGGGCTCAGGTTCCAGGTCGTGGTTAGCGCTTCGGCGGGCTCGTCGTTAGCCCGCTGCTGATATTCCATCATGAACCGGCGGGGATAATCGAATATATTGAATTCCGATGCGCTTGGGTCCGTAGAGTTTAGCTTACCGATGGACCTGAGTATTGCGGTTTTACCGGATTCATTCTTCCCCACCAGGCAAGTCACTTTTGCATCAACCGAAAATTCAGTCGAATCGTTGATGCTCTTATAGTTCTTTATTTGGACGGTTTTCAGGATCATTGCGGCCACTAATATTAATGATCAAATTCCAACGTAGGCCGCAAATGTCTCATTGCGCCACATTTGCCAGGCAATGATCATAGGAGTCGCCTCCCCAGGTCCAAGTTGTAGTCATAGAACGCCCCAGGTTATAGATTTAATCCACTGATTTCACTATTGTACTACTCCATTAAGGCCGGGTATTCTTTAGCTTTTGATAGATTGAGGCAATAGCCGTAATTTTGCGGCCACGTTGGGATTGCTCACGTTGGAATTGCTACGGTACGGCAATCCCGGTCTTACTCTGCGTTCCGGTTTTACTCTGCGTTAATGCAGGTGTGGAGTGTTACTCTGGAAGCAGCGTCTTTCGAGCATCATTTTTGAGGATCAACCGTAGCTTCGGAGCCTTCCCGCGATCATCTGTCGAGAATGGTAGAGCAGACCGATGCTGGCGACCGTAGTTGAGCCATTACTTCCTAGGCTCACGAATCCCCTTGGGCTCACGAATCCCCTTGGGCTCACGAATCCCCTTGGGCGCACAAATCCCACTTCATGGTTTATAATCAGCCCTACGCCGACTAGCCCTAGAAGACATGGGACCAGATAATACAGGCTTTTGCGCCGGTTCCGTGCCTCTTTGTTTAGAGTTAAGCGTCTGGGAAACCCGGAAATCCGGGTGCGGGAAAATTACCGTGGTTGAATCTACTCCAACGGGTCGGCCCAGAAAATTGCTAGAAGCTTCTGGCGCTGGCTGACGGGGTGGCCATCATAACTTGGGAAGGACTTGATGAGTAAGTTTATTGACCGATTGGACCGGATTATGGAAGGTACCCCGGCCGCCATGGGGTTTGGCGTGCGTCGGGAACAAAAATCGCCCGGAATGGCCTTGCTGGCAATAGTTTCCGGGTCTGACGCTAAAGCGTTGGAGCAAGTCGCCGAATTGAACCCGGATGGGGTTTTGGTTTCCGGAGTTGATGACCCGGCGAAGCTTAAAGAAGCTTGCCAGGCCCTGGGAGAGAGCATCCCTTGGGGAAAACCGGTTACATCATTAACCGAGGATGAAGCTAATTCCTACGAAAAGGAAGGCTGCGACCTGCTAGCCTTTTCATTGCAAGGCACCAGTTTGGCGGCGGTAGGTTCCGAAGATGTCGCACGGATTTTGCGGGTCGACATTACCATGGACCCGGAGCAGTTGCGGGTGATCGACGCCTTGCCTGTAGATGTGCTGCTAATCGGCGGCCCTGGCGAAACAACCGCGTGGTCATTGGAAGACCTGATGGCTGTCGCAGGCGTATCCCGCCGGGTCAACAAGTACGTCATTGTCGAAACGTCGCAACTTCCGGGCGCCAAAGAACTGGAAGCATTGCGCAGCGCCGGGATCAACGGATTGGCTGTGGACGTGGCAAAAGTGCCGGCGGAAAAGCTGACCGAGTTGCGGAAGGCTCAAGAAGATATGCCTCGTCAGCGTCCCAACAAAAGAGACCGAACCTTGGCCATACTCCCCCAATCCGCGTTTCCTTACGGGAGCAGCTCCGAACCACAAGAACCGGAGCCCGACGAAGAAGACGAATAATTCCCGGCAGCATTCCGCCGGGAGTCTCGTCCTGCTTGGATTTTGGTCCTGCCGGAAGACACATTGACGCGTCTGGGGCCTGCCTGGTTCCCCCTAATTATTCATTGTGGACCCACTGAAAAATAAACCTGCTGAAAACTTGCCCTATAAAGCAGCTAGCCGGGGTAATACATGTTGCTGGGTTCCTATGGACTGCTTTTAGACGCCCCGGCATCGTTCGTAAGGCTGACCTTGGTGGTGGCGTTTTCATTGGTCGTGGCTGTTACCATCCACGAATTTAGCCATGCCTTGGTGGCCAATGGGTTGGGCGACACCACCGCAAAACGCTTGGGGCGATTGAGTCTAAACCCCATTCGGCACCTGGACCCAAGCGGCACGGTTATGATGCTTGTAGCCGGATTCGGCTGGGGGAAACCGGTCCCCATCGACCCGCGTCAGCTAGCCCACGGGAACACCGGCACCGCTTTGGTTGCTGCGGCCGGTCCATTATCTAACCTGGTGCTGGCTTTCGTCATAGCGGTGCCGATAAAACTGGGCGCCCTGGGTTCGACCCATCCGGACTTGAGACGTGTGGCCCACGTGATGACCGGTGGTTTTACCGAAGGGTTGGCCGATATTGCGGGACTGGTGATTCTCTTCAACCTGCTATTGGCCGTTTTTAACCTTATCCCCCTTGCTCCTCTGGACGGTTCTAAAGTTATGGCCGGGTTTGTACCCGCCGAGCACACATCCGCTTACAACCGGTTGCAGCAAAGCGGACCAGCCATCCTGATCGGGATTATTCTGCTTGATTTCACCTTGGGCCTGGGGATACTCTGGGGTATTATCGGCCCCGTGGTGCGAACCCTCACCTCGGCCGCCATTGGTGGCTGACCCGGCTCGTGCCTATGCAGCTTCGGCCAAGCCTAAGACCGACGCTACACGCTGGCGTTACCCGGTATTACCCAGGATAGAGACGGGGAATACGTGATGTATAGTATAGTTTAGCCGCGGATTGTGGCCCCTCGATCCCAGACTCAACCCAGGAGGCGGCTCATGGCCAGTCACGAACTCCGGGTATTCGATTACGATAAATTGGAAATTGGAGAGGAACTGGGCTCCTACGAGTACGTACTGACACAGGAGATGCTAGACAACTTCCGTGCCGCCGTGGGGGACCCGGACGCCTCATTTCCCACCTTAGCGGTAAAGCACGACGCCACAGCCTTCGCCATGGTATACGAAGACAACACAGGCGGGGTGAACGCAGGAAACGAGGTGGAGTTCTTTAACCCGCCCATACCCGGGAAAATCATCCGGGTTACGGGCCGGGTGGCCGACAAGTACCTGCGCCGGGACAAGCCTTACATGGTTATAGAAGCCACCGCCATAGATGAAGACGGTCGCTTACTGGAAAAACTGCGCACCTATCAGATGAAAAAGCCAGACGAGGTTGGAAAGAAATGGCAAACGTAAAGATAGAGCTAGACCAGGAGATTCCAACAGTTTCCAAGAAGATTACTCAAGAGAGCATTAACCGGTTCGAGGCTTGCGGTATTCTGGACCGGCAGAACATTCACAACAACCCGGATCTGGCCAGGGAGCGTTTGGGGTTTGCCCATCCCCTGGCTTCCGGGCGCATGTCGGTGACTTTTGCCGCCGAGAGCCTACGCAAGTTCTTCGGCGCCGAGGTTTTTAACCACACCGGCACCGTGAATCTAAAGTTCCTGCGACCGGTCAAAAACGGCGACACGGTAACCGTCACGGGGAAGGTAAGTCACCAACAGGAAGTAGATCAGGGCACCCTGGTCACCATCGACCTGTTCTGCGAGAACCAAGACCGGGACCGGACGGCCATCGGGCAAGGCACCGCCATCGTGTGATGCTGGTAGCCGAGTTTAGGATTGGTTCGGATCGGACAATCAGATAAAATTTGGCCCCGCCACATTCACCATGTAGCTATATTCGGGGCGTCTTCATGCAGGCACTGCAATTGTAGTCGTGTAACCCAGCATCCATTTGAGGAGGCACGGTCATGGGAGAAATTCTAGGTATTGGAATCACCCATTATCCACCCCTATTGGACAATTCCGAAAGCTTTAGTCTAATTCCAATTATCTCGAAGAGCCCCATGGTCCCCGACGAGATGAAGAACCCGGAAAACTGGCCGGAACCCATGCAAATAGAGTATGCCAACGAGAAGGCCCTGACCATTGAACACCGGGAGCGATTAATCGAGGCCTTGCGCCGGGTACGCCGGGCTATCGATGATTTCAAGCCCGACGGCATTATTATCTTTGGCGACGACCAATACGAAAATTTCAAGGAGGACTGCGTCCCGCCTTTCTGCGTCCACATCCGTGACCGGATGGAGAGCCAGCCCTTCATGAATCCCATGCTCGGCCTGGGCAGCAACAATGTGTGGGGAGAGCCAGACGACAAGGTCTTTGTGCATCAAGGGGACAAAGACCTAGCCAAACACATCACTACGGAGCTACTGGACCGCGGGTTCCCGATGGCCTACTCATTGACCAATAGCCACCATGCCGAGGAACACGGTCCCACCGGCTTGACCCATGCATTCTTAAACGGCCTGCTTTATCTGGACTGGGACCGGAAAGGGTTCGACTACCCGGTGATTCCCATTCAGGTGAACGCTTACGGCAAAAACGTGATCCAAAGTGAAGGCGCTATCGCCCACCTCAAACCCAACCGCAAGAACGAACTATATGGCGACGAGTTTTCTCCGCCAGCCCCTAGCCCTGCTACTTGCGTACAACTGGGTCAGCACATGAGAGAAATCCTGGAGGAGCTGCCGGGCAAATACGTAATAATGGCTTCTTCCGGATGGTCCCACGCCTTCCTGGTCGCCAAGAACCATTGGCTTTGGCCAGACATTGAGGCCGACCGGAAGCACTTTGAAGACTTACGCGACGGCAATTTTGACAAATGGGCGCAGTTGACCAACGACCAGATAGACGAATCCGGCCAGCAGGAGTTCCGAAACTGGATCTGCTTGTCCGGAGCGATGGAAGGGTATAAGGCAGAGATCGTCGACTACATGGAAAACTACATTTTCAACTCAAACAAGTGCTTCGCTGTCTTGCGACCCGGCGAAAGCTCATCTTGACCCTTGTCACCCATAAGGTGGAAGAGGCGAACGCCTAACCCATCGGCCATACTCAAATGAGACCTTACAGCTGTTCCTAAGGGTGCAATCTGGCATTCCGGGAATTTGGGAACTAGCAATTTCGCTGGATTTTGGTCCTCGCCGGGACGACGAAAGGAAACTGCCTCCCGGCGGTCCACAGCGTCCCTTGCAAACTCCCACTGGTTTAGTTACACTCGAATTATCCAGCCATCGCTAATTAGGAGAACTATGCCCGGTAGCGAATTCGGAAAAGTCGAAGTCGAAATCCTATACTGCGCCTCTTGAGGTTACTATCCTGTCGCCACGTGGTTGGCGTCGGAATTCTTTCACTCGGATGCCCCCGGCGACGTCGCATTGAAACTAACGCCCGACGGCAAAGGCCGCTTGGAAGTCTACCTAGACGGAGAGAAAATCTTCGACCGCAAAGAGGCAGGCGCTTTCCCCGATTTGGGCAAGGTCAATGAACTAAAGATGACTATTGCCGAAAAGCTATTTGAAATCGAGGACGCCCTAACCGCTGATTAGCGCCCTTCATCCTATGGTTTAATCCAGGGCGCCCAACCCAAGGAGTCCCCTTATTCACTGGGATCGACACCAGATTGATGCAGACCCGTCTGAACTAACGGTCTGCATCTTTTTATGGTCAAACAACGACCACATCCAGTCTGGCAAATTGGAGCAACTCTTGGCCAACGCAGAGCATATCCAGATAGCCAAATCGGGCCCGGCGGCCTTCGGCGAGTGGCGGGAACAGAACCCCAACACCCAACTAGACCTGTCGGGTGCAGACCTAGCCGGGATAAACCTGAAGGGCGCCAAAATCCGTGGGGCGAACCTGTCGGGCGCAGACTTAGCCGGAGCAACATTGGGCCGTGCCAGCCTTGCGGGAGCTAACCTTTCCGGGGCCAATCTGGAAGCGGCAGATCTGGGACGCGCTATCTTGACCGGGGCCAACTGTTCGGGCGCAAGCTTGCTCAACGTCAATTTGTTCTGGGCCGACCTGAATAACTGCAACCTTTCGGGAGCTGTTCTCCGCTTGTGCCGCTTGGGCCGGGCTTCATTCGTGGGCGCAAACTTGAGCGGTGCGGACTTTAGCCAAGCCAACATGATCGAAGCAGACCTACGCAACACCAACATGGAAGGAGCGACGTTTCATTCCTCCAACATGAACGGGGCCGACTTGGGCCGCGCATTCATGAATGGCGCTGATTTCAAACTAGCCATGATCCGCGATTCCATGTTCGTGGCGGCAGACCTTCGGGGCGCCAACTTTCAACAAGCCAGCCTACACCGCTCGGACATGACCATGGCCAAGTACGACGAATCGACCCGGTTCCCCGTGGGCTTCGACCCCAACGACACCGGGCAGAAGGATGTCGACGGCTAGCCCGGGCTTATTTCCCGCAACTTGGTCCGAGCCGGCTAAGAATCCGCTATTGGCTTTAGCGCCGCCGGATTTCATACCCTGGGGAACTTTTCCCTGGAACCCCATATGTTAAAATGATCCAGAACGGCAGCTTCGGGCGCTCCTTCGAATTCATACCGGAGACACAAATGGGCGGTAGCGCATCAGGTAAGGGTTAATTGGCAATCTTGCAGATCGCAGCGGACCGTCCGGGCTCTGGGAAATCCAGCCTGTCTGGCGCCTTGCTACTCCACCTAACTTGCGCAAACAGGCGGGCCGCCTACTATAAACCTTTATCCAAGCTTGCTGAAAACGACCTCGACGTCGCCTTTTTCTCCCAGTCGCTTAAGGCCAACGCTGCCTTCACACCACCTCCAGCCGCAAGCCCAATGCCCCGGTCCAATTCTAGCCTTGACGCCAATCTCTCCACCCGAGTGGAGGCGGAGGTAACTCGACTCAAGAGCTTGGCCGAATCAGTACTGTTGGAAGGCCCCGACCTAGCAGATACGGAAGGTGTGGTTTCACCCCTCCCCCTAGAATTGTCGAGCGCTACCGGTTCCTGGATTGTGGCTGTGTTTAGTTACTCGAAAGAGTTGACGTCCGATGCTATAGCCGAATCCTGCCAACCCTTGGGAGAGCGCTTGGCTGGCGTGCTCATAAACAGCGTAACGGCGTATCGCGGTCATCATGCCAAGAACGTTCTTGGCGCTGAATTAATCAACAGAGGGATTCCCTTTTTGGGGGCGGTTCCCGAGGACCGGACAATGTTGGGGGTCTCGGTCCAGCAAATATTGGACTACTTGAAAGGACGCTGGGTACAAGAGCCGGAGCATGTGGATGCCCGAGTGGAGCGGTTCTTGATAGGTGGCAACATATTGGATGACGGTCCCAGTTATTTTGGCCGCCTCGCCAATCAAGCAGTCATCACCCGCGGCGCCCGGCCCGACATTCAGATGGCCAGCCTAACCAGCCACCCTCTCTGCATAGTGTTGACCGGCGGTCAGGAACCCGCCGAGTACGTTAAGGCTGAGGCATCGCAAAGAGGCGTGCCTCTAATTCTGGTTGATACCAATACTATTGATACCGCAGACTCGCTTAGCGGCCTTCTTGACTTGGCCACGTCTCGAAGCGTACAGAAAATCCAGCGCTTCTTGCATTTGCTGGAGGAAAACGCCGACCTCGAAGCAATGGCGTCTCTGGCACTCAGCTGACCGATTAACGGCTGACCCGACCAGCCTTTCTTGCCCCAATGGCAATTGCTCTAACCTCATGGCAACCTACGCCCCGCCATCCCTAGACACCACACCAATGGTCGATGGTGGCGCTGACCCATTTGTTTGTTAGTAGAGTCTCGATGTATCGCCACCATCGACCGGGAGGACCGCGCCATTCACGAAACGCGACGCATCCGAGCACAACCAGACTATCGCCTCCGCCGTCTCTTCGGCAAAGCCAAACCGATTGAGGGCTGAATAGCGACTGACAACCGCCTGAATCACATCCGGAGCGGCCTCCACATACGGATCCACCATCTCAGAGTGTGTAAAACCTGGAGCCACGACATTGATTTTGATGCCATGCTGCGCATAGTCAACCGCAGCAGTCTTGGACAGGCCGACGAGGCCGAATTTACTCGCGCTATACGGCGCATGCCCAACATCATTTGGCTTGGAACCGTAAACAGAGGATATATTGACGATAGAACCCTTTCCCTGCTTGAGCATTGCGAGAATTTCGTACTTCATGCACAGCCACACCCGCTTCAAATTGGTGTTCATGACTTCATCCCAGCCCTCCTCCTCAATCTCCGCCACCGGCACCATCACGGGTCCAGTGATGCCCGCATTGTTGACCGCACAATCCAGTTTGCCGATTTTGGCCACTGTGCCATCAATCAAAGCTTCAATATCGGCCCGTTTGGTGACGTCGGTCTTGATGAACAGCCCTTCGGCTCCCAAGGCCTTGATCTTTTCCACGACCGCCTAGCTCTGCTCTTCTCGGCGAGCGGCAACGACAACCGTGGCCCCTTCTTGGGCGAATTTCAAAGCCGCCGCTTCACCCAGCCCGGAACTCGCTGCGGTGACAATCACCACTTTCCCTTCGAAGGTTTTCATCGGTTTCTCTCCCTCACCTGTGATGGCCTGGTTCTTTTCTTTCCACCCGGCAAGACCTCTCCAATCATGTGTTCTGTGGGATGCCTCGAACTATAAAAGGGCCGCCCCAGGGCGTCAACTTCTTCTGATTCACTCAACCAAGCTGCTCCGATATGGTAACCATCCCCTGAAGAGTGTAATAGTCAATAAATGCCTGCCCCTACCCAACAGTCTCCCTCGGGGCGGTCCATTTGCCACGGACGACCTCACAACTGTCCGAAATGGCGGCGCATTCCCGCTGCATTAACAGCAGGGTAGCCAGGCGCCAGCCGTCTATTTACCGCATCACTTGTTGAGCAATATGGGGAATGAAGAAGACAGAGGCCACGTAGCAAGAAGAAAGCCGGGAAGCCCCGGCTTTTTCCTAATACCAATTTAGTTGCATTACATCTGCTGTCGGCTAACGAAGCACTTTTCTAGCGGCCTGTAAACCGACTCGATGTTTTCCTCTTTACCGTGCGTTTGCCGAGAAATGAGGGACCGTTCCCTCCGCTATCTTGGCGCTTTCTTTCCCTATTGGCGTCGGCGCTCTGGCCTGGTCTACCCGCGCTGCCTGGCCTGTTAGTGTCACCAGGCCTGCCCGTGCCATTTGGTCTACCTGTGCCACCGGGCCTCCCGATCTCTCCAAGCCTGCCTGTGTTGCTCGGTCTGCCGGCGCTGTTTGGCCTGCCTGTACCACTGGGTCTGCCGATTTCGCCGGGTCGGCCCGTTCCGCTTGGCTTACTTGTGCTGCTCGATCTATTGGCTCCGCTTTGGCTAACGGTGCTGTTTGGCCTAGCTGTTCCGCCGGGCCTGCCGTTGCTACTGGGCCCGCCAATCTCGCCGGGTCTGCCCGTGCTATTTGGTCTGCCTATGCCGCCGGGCCTTGGGATCTCGCCGAGTCTGCCCGTGCCGCTTGGTCTGCTGGCGCCGCTGGGCCCGCCCGACCCGCCAGGTCTGCTGATACTATTTGGCCTGCCCCGACCGCCCGACCTACCTGCCCCGACAGGGCTGCCTGTACTGCTGGGCCTCCCATTGCTGCTGGGTCGACCGGTCTCGCCGGGCGTACTGGCGCCGCTTTGGCTGCCTGTGTTGTTTGGCCTACCCGCACCGCCGACCCTGGGCCTCTCATCCGGGAACTGTTCCTCTGGAGAGAAATTCCCGTAATCAAACCCTGGCAGGCGCCGACGTTCGATGCGCGTGCCTATTTCCTTTTCCACCTCGCGGATCAGAGCGCCATCGGCCGCTCCGGCCAGGGTGAATGCCTCGCCGGTCTGCTCAGCGCGGCCCGTACGGCCTATCCGGTGGGTGTAGGCATCGGAAGTGCCGGGAAAATCAAAGTTGATTACGTGGGAGACATCGGGCACATCGATACCATGAGCGGCAATGTCGGTGGCTACCAGAATGTCGATTTTCCCGTCCCGAAATCCGTCCATGGCCCGTTGGCGAGCGTTTTGTGACATGTTTCCTTGGAGCGCCGCTACCCGGTACGACTTTTTAGCCAGGTCCAAGGCCAAGGTGCGTGCCCGGTGCTTCGTCCGGGTGAAGACCAAGGCTCGACCGGTGGCAGTCTGTTCCAAAAGTGCCAAGAGCAGGCTCTTTTTGAGTGTCTCCGGCACTGGGTAAAGGGCGTGGAAAACGGTCTTGGCCGGGGCAATGGCCCCGATCTGGACCTGCATTGGGTCCTTCAGTATGCCCACGGCCAAAGAGCGGATCTCCTTGGGCATGGTGGCCGAAAAGAAAAGGGTCTGCCGTTCGGCGGGGATGTGGGCCAAGATTCGGCGCACATCGGGCAGGAATCCCATATCGCACATGGTATCGGCCTCGTCCAAGACCAACACCTCAACGTTCGACAGGTCGATATCTTTTTGGTCCACGTGGTCCAGCAAGCGTCCGGGACAGGCCACCATCACTTGGGGGCCACGTCTGACTCCAGCCAATTGGGGGCCTTTGCCAACGCCACCGTAAATAGCAATGCTTTTTACCCGGAGGTGTTTCCCAAGGTCAACGAAGGTCTGGTGTATTTGCTCGGCCAACTCCCGAGTTGGAGCAATGACCAAGGCTCGAATCCCTCTCTTAGGGGTTGCGCTGGCCAGGCGGTGGAGGATGGGGAGAGCGAATGCGGCGGTCTTACCAGTGCCGGTTTGAGCCAGTCCCAAGACATCCCGGCCACCTAGTGCGCCCGGGATTGCTTGTGCCTGGATCGGTGTGGGCTTAATGTAACCTGCCGACTTGACACCGGCCAACACCTGAGGGTGGAGGGAGAATTTTTCGAAGCTCACTTAGGGGGTTACTCCTTGACTGTTTTACAGAGCCAAGTCGCAACATAAGCCCCATGATCACGGTCAATCTGGAATTGCGGCTAAGCCGCTAAGTAATTACTTTCCTCAGTATAGCATGCGGCCTGCCTTATAGCATGCGGCCTGCCTTACAAGCAGACCTTCCGGCCCCAACGACCGTGTTTCATCCAGACAAATATAGACAACTAGACGCGGAAATCCAGAACACAATTGATTCTCTCAAACTCTTTGCCTCTTTCACAATTCTTGCTCAATTCTTGCTCAATGACCGACGTGCCTAGAAACCGCATACGGGAGCCCTGAGCCACTGGACATATATTGGACCAAGTGTTCTTGACTGGCGGCTAAATCTTCCCGTAAACTGGTTATTGCAACTAATCACCAAAGTTTCGCTACTGCAACTATATCTCACCTTCGATTGGAAAATGGTGTTTTGGAGAGTTTATGGCTTTAACACAAAATGGAGTGGAACTGACCGTCGCCATCAGCGAAAAAGCGGCGGAAAAAATCAAATACTTTGCTAGCAAAGACGGTATGACCGAGAATGTAGGCGTCCGGGTTGCGGTCAAGGGCGGCGGTTGCTCCGGTCTCACCTACGACCTTGTCATCACCGACAAAGAACTGGAAAGCGACAAAATTGTCGAGCAGTACGGCGTCAAGGTCATGGTGGACAAAAAGAGTTACATCTACTTGGTGGGGACCGAGTTGGAGTTTTCCGACGGCTTGAACGGCAAGGGCTTTATCTTCCAAAACCCCAACGCAACCAAAACCTGCGGTTGTGGTACTTCCTTCTCTGTCTAAACCTCGCACTAAATACAACTCAACCACCCGGTTCACGGGTTTGAAAAGAACAAAAGCGCCGTCTTATGAGAGGTATGACTGGCGCTTTTTGTTTTTCTGATTGATCTGTCCGGCTGACTTCTTCGTCAATCTGTCCAAAATATATGGGAGCATCTGATGGCACTCCAACGCTCTGTTTTACACGCCGCTGGCCCAGCAGTGGGAACTGATTTTGCGGGAATTGATTTTATCGAAAGGCACGGTTGGGAACTCCCGGGGGTATACACCGATGTGGCCTCGGAATATGAGTCGGCCACAACCGCCGCCGCCGTCCATGACGCCTCGTACATGGGCCGCCTAAAAGCTACCGGAGAGGACGCTCTCGATTTGCTCAACCGCTTGTCCACCAACGAATTAGTTGGCCTTGAGCCTGGGCAGGGTGCCCCTACAATCTTGACCACGGACCGCGGTCGCATTCTGGACGCAATTATTGTGGTCAATACCGGAGAGCATGTTTTACTTTTGACCAGCCCCGGAATGCAGGACGCAGTAATTTCATTCCTAGACAAATACACGATTATGGAAGACCTGATTGTGGAGGACGTGACCGCCACCACATCTATGCTGGCAGTTTGGGGTCCCCAATCCGCGGGACGGTTGGCCGAGGTCGCCAGCGTTAACCTCGACGGCTTGCCTCTTTATCATTCAGTTTCTGCCGAACTGGGGGCCAGTCCGGTGCGGCTAATCTCCTGCTCGTTGTCCGACCTGCCCGGTTTTTACATAATAAGTTCGGCGGATCACGCCTCGAAATTATGGCAATCCCTAACCGGATCCGGTGTCACCCCCATGGGCGAATCGACCTACGAGACGGCGCGTATTAACCAAGGCATTCCCGTTCAGGGCAGTGAAATGGGCGAGGAATTCAACCCGCTGGAAGCTGGCCTAATAGGTTCCATAGACTTCGCTAAGGGCTGCTACATTGGCCAAGAAGTCATAGCCCGTTTGGACACCTACAAGAAAGTCCAGAAGTACTTGGTCAAGTTGGCCTTCGACAATGCCGGCAACGTCTCACCTGGCACAATTCTAAGCTATGAAGGCAAACCGGTCGGCAAAGTGACTTCGGTCGCCAGGGATCCGTCAACCGGCCAGACCATCGGTCTTGGTTACGTGCGCACAGCGCAAGCATTGGCGGGGACGCGGTTGGAACTGGCGGAGCCTGAGTCCGCTTCGGCGGAGATTGTCAGCCTGCCCCAGATGTTCGGTCCCGAAAAAGGGTTATAACGACTTTGCACCAAAAGTGTCATTCTTGTATGTTGACTCCCGGGGACGGAGGTAAGACCGTTGTCATTCTCAGGGCATAAAAGCCCGTTGCTCAGATAGGTCTCCCTCCGC
>MUCU01000033.1 GCA_002817055.1 SAR202 cluster bacterium Io17-Chloro-G7
AACGCTCAACTCCACAACACGTCACTCACACTTGTTCCAGCCGCAAGACACGCACATTAAACAGCCTTCCTGGTAAATCATCGGGGTGTTGCAATCCGGGCACTTTCTCGATGGCGTGTGCCCGTTCCCATGACCATTACCACCGTTGCCCGTGGTACGGTTGATCAACTGCATTTGAACGGCACCATGGGGCTGCTTAGCAGTTTCGTCACTCTCGCGATCGCCGACAGAACGCTCGATCGCCAAAGCCACAGCGTCGGGGCTTGACCTTACCAACGTACCGCTGTCCCAAGCCGGGCAGCAGGTGATTCCCCGCAGTTGCTCAACTACGTTCTTTGGGTCTATCCCCGATCGCAGAGCAAGGGAAACCAAACGGGAGATCGCTTCCAGTTGAGCCGAATCGCATCCCCCGGCCTTGCCCAAAGTGCCGAACACTTCGAAGGGTTGTCCGCCCTCGTCGAAGTTGATGGTTACGTACATGTTCCCGTGACCGGTGCGCACACGCTCGGTAACCCCGTGGGTGGTGCGGGGGCGCTCTCGGGGCATCAGGAATTCGGTCGAATCTTGGGGCTCCGCCATTACCTCGCCCAAATCCGAGGCATCTTGCCTGGTTTCGCCGGTGCTCAGGACTTGACCCGCTTTGCTACCGTCCCGGTAGACGGTTATTCCCTTGAGGCCCAGCTTATAGGCCAGTTCGTAGGCCTTGGATACGTCTTCGACCGTGGCGCTGTGCGGGAAGTTGATAGTCTTGGAGACCGAGTTGTCGGTATGCTCCTGAATCGCCCCTTGCATCTTTACATGCCATTCCGGGTCGATGTCGTGGGAGGTGCGGAACACCTCTTTGACCCAACCGGGCACTTCCAGCGTCTCAAGGCTTCCCTTCTCCGCCAACTGCTCCATCAGCTCTTCGGAGTAGAAGCCCTCGTGTTTGGCCACGGCTTCGAAGTACGAGTAGCCCTCCACTAACTTGGTGTTATCCATAACGTTTCGTACGTAGCTCAATGCGAACAGGGGCTCAATGCCGCTGGACGCACCGGCTATTATGCTGATGGTACCGGTGGGTGCGATGGTGGTAGGAGCGGAGTTTCGCATTTGCCTCCCATCGCTGCTGTAAATGCTGCCTTCCCATGCCGGGAAAACTCCTCGGATTTCGGCCAAGGCTCCGGAAGCTCGGAAGGAGCTTTCCCGAATTCGCCCCATAATTTTCCCGGCTACGTCTAGGCCTTCTTCGGAATCGTAACGGATCCCCAATTGGACCAACAGGTCGGCGAATCCCATTACCCCCAGACCGATACGCCGGGTTTTCCGGCTCATTTCGGCGATTTCAGGGATCGGGTAATTGTTCATGTCGATTACGTTGTCCAACAGGTGGACCGTGACATCGACGATTTTGTCCAAACGCTCCCAGTCGATGGTCACGTCGCCATCGGAGTAAGTGACCATGCGGGCCAAGTTAATGGAGGCGAGGTTGCACGACTCGTAGGGCAACAGGGGCTGCTCGCCGCATGGATTGGTGCTTTCGATCACTCCCAAGTGGGGATTTGGATTATCACGGTTGATGCGGTCGATGAATACCAGGCCAGGGTCTCCAGTCTTCCAAGCCAACTCTGCCATTAGGTCGAAGACCTCTTTGGCATTCAACTGACCCGTCACGTTACCGGTTCGGGGATTTACTAGGTCGTAATCTTGACCTTCCTGAACCTTTTCCATGAACTCCTCGGTTACCGCAACCGAGATGTTGAAATTGTTTAGGTAGCGACCGTCTTCCTTAGACTGGATAAACTTGAGGATGTCCGGGTGGCTCACGTCCAGGATGCCCATGTTGGCGCCGCGCCTAGTCCCACCTTGCTTGACCACGTCGGTGGCTGTGTCGAAGGCCCGGATAAAACTGACCGGACCGCTGGCAACGCCGCCGGTGGAACCCACGATGTCGCCCTCCGGACGCAGCCTGCTAAAGGAGAAACCTGTCCCGCCACCACTCTTGTGAATCAGGGCCGTCTGCTTGACTTCGTCGAAAATGGCCTCTAAAGAATCGTTAACCGGAAGAACGAAGCAGGCGGAAAGCTGTTGTAGGTCCCTGCCAGCATTCATCAACGTAGGGGAATTGGGCAGAACTTCCAAGTGACGCATGACATGGTAGAACTCGTCTTCCACAGCCCGACGCTGGGACTCCGTGGCACCGTAATTCAATTCGGCTTGGGACAGGTTCCGGGCTACACGGTGGAACAGACCGTCGGTGTCCTCTACCACATTTCCGTCCCGGTCTTTGGACAGGTACCGGCGCTCCAAGACCACCGCGGCGTTGTCGGTCAGTTCAGAAGTACGACCCCCGACCCGTTGGGCAATACCCTCGGATAGTAAGGCGGCAACTACGCGCTTGCGCCTTTGATTCTCGGATACGTCTGAACTAACTGATCCCTTCCGAATAGAGGTCATCTTGGGGGTCTCCTATCGAATCGCCCAACCGGTCTTTAGACCCGGGGCCGTTACATTTTCTCTGGAAGCTGCTCTCCCGTTCGTCCTGAGAGTTTGTGAGTTTTTGGCGAAATCGCCGAGTTTCAGTCTCAATACAGCTTTGAAACTAGTCTCAATAAGGCCACTCAGAGGTATTTATTCACAAGCTCTGAGCCTGTCTAAGTACCGTTGCTTTTCCTCCGGTAATGGGTCGACAGGCTCACCACGAACGAAATTCCGAAAGGTCTTCGCCTTTAACCGGCGTTGGTTTAATACCCTTAATTACTTGTAACATCTACCCGGTGATTTTTCGCTGCCCGGGTGTCATTATTCAGCTATTCAACCGAAAATTGGCTTCGTTACATAAGGTGATAACAACGAACTTTGGTATATGTCTATACTAGATGTGGTGGTTGGAGTCCGATCTACTACCTTTCCCGGTAGGCGAATACTACTCGGATGGTTATGGAAAGTCAATAGGCTGGGGAGCGAGTTTGGTAGCGGATTTTGAGGAGGTTTGTGAGAAGCTTCGGGGGCTTTACATAACCCGGGCGGCGGACCGCATGATTCAGTTACGACACCCAGAGAATGACTGGACGCCTGAAGAAGGAAAAGAAGGGTTCTTCTTAAAAATCCAGGTCGTCGGAGGCGCCAAGCCAGCAAGTGGACAGGCTGGCTCTTACCCCTTGGGCAATCTCGTCTTGCATCTGAGCAATACGGTTGGCTCCCGATGTCGCCATCGCCAACGCGTAGGCTTCCGGCAGGGTTGGGACCGACTCGGTCATTAGTTGGTTTTCCAGGTCGTGGACTTGGTTGTTAAGCGTCAAAAGACGGGTCAGTGCCGTAAATCCCAGTTTATCGCTCATTTAAAGGATTCCTCCCGTATCATCCGAGTCTTCTGGCCTGATGTCGTTCCGAAATGAATTTGGATTCCGTGGGCGGTAGCGGGCCGCTGTCGTCGTGTTGCGGCGCCGCCGTCGGCGTATCGGCGTGGGCGTCGATTCAGGAAGGGGCAACTGGGAATCCTCCCTCAGGTCTTTCACCGCTTGCTCGAAACTGTCAATGTCTTGGAAGTCGGTGTAGACGCTGGCGTACCTGATGTAGGCAACTCGGTCCAAGGCTTTGAGGCGTTCCATCACCATTGACCCCAATATCGAAGTCGGCACCTCCACCTGGCCAAGGTGCTGTAGCTCTGCCTCAATGTCTTCCACCATTTTTTCGATGGTCCGGGACGGAATGGGCCGTTTGGTGCAGGCTTTGCGGATCCCGGAGATTAACTTCTCCCGGTCAAACTCTTCCCGCCTGTTGTCCTGCTTGGATACCATCAAGGCTGTGGCTTGAATTCTTTCATAGGTAGTGAATCGCAGCCCACAACGCTGACACTCCCTACGGCGGCGAATGCCATTTTCCACCACCCGGGAGTCGGTGACTTTAGAATCCGCAAACGTGCAGTACGGGCACTTCATGGAACGTACTCTTTCTTAAAATCGTTTGAAATTAATTTAAAATACCACATAGTGTGTTATTGTTAACTGAAACCACTATCTGTAGTAGCTGAAATTGTATATTGCGTAACCGTGAAAGTCAATGCGCCTACGAATCCGTCGCATGGTATGGGCCATTTCCGTCTCAGTAGGGGATTCCTGAAAGCTCCCGAATCTATTGTTATTCCCCCGATCTGCTTCCCCCAGTTTTCTAACCTAGCGCCCGCTTGATATACTCTCCGCTGGCCCGGTTAGAAACGGTAGCCTGAAATTGACTTGCGAAAGGGGGACTAGTGGCGGCGTTGGAGAAGAGAGTTCTAGGAAACACAGGCTTGAGTGTGACGGTGCTGGGGTTCGGCGCCATGGAGCTTCGAGGTCCGGGCTCAGCCATCCGCAACGGGCGTCCGGTAGACGCCGCCCAAGCCGAAAAGGTGCTAAATGGGGCGTTGGACGGCGGAATCAACCTCGTTGACACCTCCATCGACTACGGTAGCAGCGAGGAACTTATAGGCAAGTATATCTCCCATCGCCGCCAAGAATACTTGCTGGCCTCGAAATGCGGTTGTAACGTAGATGTCAAAGGCGTGGAAGCGGGGACGGTTGAACGGCATATCTACACTCGACAAAATATTGTAGATGGCGTGGAACTGAGCTTGAAACGGCTGAAAACGGACTATTTGGACTTGCTACAGTTCCACGGCGCTCCCCCTCATGAAATGAGGGATGAAGCGATTCAAGCGCTGGTGGATATGAAGAAGGATGGCAAGGCCAGGTTCATTGGCGTATCCGACGTGCTGCCCGAGGTTAGCAGCCTCTTGTATCTGGGAGTTTTCGACGCTTTCCAGTTCCCCTACTCGGTCATGGAACAGGAACATGAAGCCTTTATGTCTCAAGCAGCTAAGGCGGGAGCGGGCACCATTATCCGCGGCGGCATCGCTAGGGGCGAGCCTGGCCATGGTTTGGCTGACCCGGACCGGTGGGCAATCTGGGAGAAGGCGAAATTGGGCGAGCTGTTAGACGGCATGGACCAATTCGAGTTCTTGCTCCGCTACACCATTAGTCATCCCGACCTCAACACCACGATTATTGGGACTTTGGATGCGGAGCACGCCGCAAAAAACATTGCCGCCGCCGCCAACGGTCCCTTGCCTTCGACCACCTACGAGGAAGCGAATAGAAGACTGGCCGCCGTTGCCAACCAATCGGCGTGATGCCTGGGCCTCGATTCTCCCCCTTGGAGTAACGACAATACCTGTGGCGCCCGTGGAGTTGGTCGCGGCAATTCACTTAAGGCCCGTTAGCCCAGAGAAACAGAGAAGGCCGCCCCCCATTTAAGAGAGACGGCCAAAATGTGATTCCCGGCGCCTGATTGTTGGATAACGAAACTAGGGTAATTAGTGCTGTTTGGCCTCCGAGAACATTACTCCGAATCAGATAATTAGTGTTTAAGCGACGTGCGGGTCGCTCCACACCGGGTTAGTCTCCGTACCGTCGCTGGCCCGGAACTTCCGGACTGGCGACGGTCTTTATTTGACAGTGTTGATATGTCGGCTGTGCCGGATTATCGGCTGTGCTGGATTATCGGCTGTGCTGGATTAGCGGAAGAATCCTCGGCCCCTCGAACCTGACTGGTTGCGCATGAAGCTGGGCACATCCAGTTCTTCTTCCGACTCGGGTATAACGTCTTGTAGCAGGCGCTCCAACTCGGCCTCGCGCATTTGCTGGGTTTCCTGCAATACTGGGAAGGCCGCTGCCACCATGGTAATCTTCACCTCATCCTCCAGTTTGGCGTCGCGGCTGGTGCCGAAGATGATGTTAGCATCCGGGTCGGCCATTTCTTGAATGATGTTTGCGGCGTCTTGGACCTCTTGCAATGTCAGGGTCGAGCCACCGCTGACTACGAAGAGCAGGCGCTTTGCGCCGTCCATGGCGATGTCAAGCAAGGGGCTCTTGGTCGCCATCTTGGCAGCCTCTATCGCCCGGTTTTCGCCTTTGCCCCGGCCAATGGCCAGCCAAGCCGGGCCAGCGTTGCTGAGGATGGTCTTGACGTCGGCGAAGTCGACGTTGATTTCGCCGGGCACGGTTACCACTTCGGCGATGGCCTGGATGCCCTGCTGGAGTACCGAGTCCGCCATCTTCAGAGCGTCTTCCCAGGTGAAACTCTGCTCGCCGTGGGTGTTCAACTGTAGCAAGCGATCGTTGGGAATGGTAATCAGCGTGTCTACATGGTCCTTAAGACGGTTGATCCCTTCCTCGGCGTTTTTGCGCCGGGTCGCTGCTTCAAACGAGAAGGGTCGGCTGACCACGGCTACGGTCAAGGCGCCCGATTCTTTGGCGATCTGAGCCACTACTGGTGATGCGCCGGTGCCCGTGCCGCCGCCCATGCCCACGGCCAGGAAAATCATGTCGGCGCCTTCCAGGGCCTTCTCAATCTCATTCCTGCTTTCCTCGGCGGCTTGTCGGCCCAACTCAGGCTGAGCGCCAGCGCCGAGGCCCCTGGTCAAGCTCTGGCCGATGGCCAAGCGGTGGGCCACATCGCACCGGAACAAGTGTTGGGCATCGGTGTTGATGGCATGGTACTCGACCACCGGAAGTTTTTCCTTGAACATGCGGCTAACCGCATTGCTGCCGCCGCCTCCAATCCCAACTACCTTGATAACCGGAGCGCCAGCTCCGATCTCCGGCACCCCACCGTAAGGGTCGGTATTTTCAATTGGTGAATCCCAAGAAGCTGAATTTTCGAATACCATGTTCTCTCCTTCCACATCCCTATATTCCGCATCCCAATTTCTGGCCCGTTCTATTCCCTAAATCCCGTCCCGACCTGTGCCTGATTTTCTTCTAGTCCTTTACGCAACGATAAGGGTCTTTCGCGATACATTTCCGTGTTTTCATTTACGTGTAACCGCTACGTGTATTCGCATGACTAATGGGTCTCTCTAACCCACCGGCGCCTCTCGACGTGCTTTAGGCTCCCTCTTGAAGTGGCTGAAGAATGACTTCTTACCCCAGAGGGTGCTTTCTCCGTTGCTGTAGGGCCGCTTTTCTCCCTGGTGCTTGATACCCCAAAGTAGGAGACCCACGGCGGTCGAAAATGCGGGTTTCCTCAAATTGGTTGGCAAGCCGGAGATACCCCGTGGATAGCCAAGGCGAACCGGGCCTCCCAGGGTCTTGATAGCTAATTCGCGGATACCCTGGAGCTCGGCGCAACCTCCGGTGATTATCAGGCCGCCATCCGGTATCTGGCGTAAGCCGGATTGGCGCACCTTTAGCAGTATCTGTTTGAGCATCTCAACCGCTCGTGCGTGAAGTGGCTCAGCAATTTGCTTCCTCTGTACCACGCGGCGGGGCTGACCCTGGAAGCTGGGAATTACAACCTCCTCGTTCCCCGGAAGCATCTCCGGAAAGACGTGACCCCACTTCAATTTGACCTCCTCGGCAAGATAATAGGAGGTGCCCAAAGCCACTTGAAGGTCTTTGGTGAGTTGATTGCCGCCCACTGGGATCACGGCCGAGTACCACGGGCTACCTTGGCGGTAGATGGCCAAATCGGTGGTGCCAGCCCCAATGTCAACGAATACGGCTCCCATCTCTCGCTCATCGCCGGTAAGGGTGGCTTCGGCAGAGGCCAATGACTGGAGCACCAAGCTCTTCACGTCAACCCGGCTGGCTTCAACGGCTTTTATCGCGTTCTTCAAGATGACTGCGTCCCCGAGAACAACGTGGGCGTCTACATGAACCTGCTCAGCGTGCAGCCCAACCGGGTTTCGGAGACCGGTTAAGCCATCCACGTCATAACCGATGGGGATTACGTGCAAGACCTCTTGAGTGTGCCCGACTTCCGGAAAAGACGACTGGATCAACCGGTCCAAGTGGTGGGCGTCAATGTCTTTAATGTCTCCGGGGTTGTCGATAATATCCTTTGTGTTTATGCAGGTAATGTGGCTACCGCTGACCCCCACGTATACCCCTGCGACGACGCCCCGGCCGATATAGCGCTGAGCTTCCGTTAAAGAAGAAGTGATAGCGGCCTGAACCTCGTCGATTCTTTCGATCCGGCCTTTGTGCATCCCTTGGGAAGGCACCACGCCCGTACCCAGAATTTTCAATTCCCCTTCCGTGCCGACCCGTGCCACCACGGAGGCGATCTTGCTGTTGCCAATGTCTATTGCTGTATAGAACGTGTCACTTGGCACGGCGCCACCATCCTTTCATCCAACTCGGTTACTCGCCCCATTTATCTCAGTTGCCTAGTCTCAGGTAAATTTCGGCCCCAATTAGCCGGCTTTCGGGTCACTTCCCGTCCGGGTCTTGCAAGCGGTAAGCCACCCGCAGCTTTGCGCTCCGGCTGCGCGGGTTGTCCTCAATTTCCGCCGAAGAGGGTTTTATGACTCTCCTGTGCACCAATTTCAATGTTGGCTGGTGTCCACAGACGCACACCGGTACCTCAGGCGGGCATATGCATTGGCTGCTCTGGCCTTGCAAAAAATTCTTCACCGCCCTGTCTTCCAGGCTGTGATAGCTGATTACGGCCAAACGGCCCATGGGCGCCAACAATTGGATGGCTGCATTCAAACCCTCGTCCAGGTTCCCCAATTCGTCGTTCACTGCTATGCGAATGGCCTGAAAGCTGCGCGTGGCCGGGTGAATCCTGCGGCCTCGCCGCGGGCCCATCGCGCTTGCTATTAATCTCGCCAATTGCGCCGTGGACTGAACGGGACGGGAAGCAACAATCCTTCTGGCTATCTGCCTGGACCTGGGTTCCTCGCCGTACTCGTAAATAATCCGCGCTAGTTCCTGCTCGGAATAATTGTTGACTACGTCGGCCGCCGTCAGCGGGTTCACCGGGTCGTATCGCATGTCCAAGGGCTCGTCGTTCTGGAAGCTGAACCCATAGCCCGCCGTCCCGATTTGGCGTGAAGAAAACCCCAAGTCCATCACGACGCCATCCACCAGGCTCACGCCCAACGAGCGGGCTAGAGCCACCATATCTCCATAACTCCCACCCAGTGGCTTGAACCGCTCTCCATACGGTTCGAGTCTTCGTGAGGCCAAATCCAGCGACCTTGGGTCCAGATCTATGCCCAAGACCCTGCCATCCGGAGCCGAAGCATCCAATATGGCGACCGAATGCCCGCCTCCGCCCAAGGTAGCGTCCAAGTAGACTCGGCCGGGCTGAACCGCCAGGGCATCCAAAGTCTCCGCCAGCATTACGGGCTGATGAACCGAATCGCTGCTCATTTAAAGCCCAATACCCACATTTGCGTTCCGGTTGGCTTCCTGACTCACTGGGGCGCTTCGACGGATAATAATTCGCCAAGAGAGGATCGAAACCACCTATTGTCAATTCTGTATTCGGCACACTTGTTTCTCGGCTATCGTTCCGGTGGAGTGACTGGCTATATAATCATGGATTAACATAATGGGCGTTTCGACACCCAAAAAGTAGATAAGATAAGAGCGAAAAGTTGATTCGGTCTCGGGTAGAGGACGTCACATGGGAATCGGCTTTGGTTCTTAGTCCCCCGAGTTAGTTGGTGTCAGAGGAATAAGGCCCGCCTGGCCCGCTAAACTCTTGCCGCCGGGACTGACGCCGATCGTGGCATTGACAATAATTTGAGGATTTTCTTCCGCCTCCGCCCTGCAACACTTCTAGTTACGCTGGTATGGGCCTGAAAATACCAATTGTTGGTAGTTATTGTCAACCTTTTTTTAAGACCAGTTTTAGCAGTTTCATATGTTTATGACCAAGAATGGTTGCAACACCAAACTCTTCAACCCGTGGCAAGTAACGAAATCGAAATGGTATTCAACATGTGTCCTCGGGTTAGAGACACCGGTTAAGTTCTCCTGTTAAATTTCCCGCCCAACTCCGGCGGAACATTTATGCTGCGGAGATATTTGGCCCAGCGGCGATCGGCGATCGGCAAGCGCTGCGGCGCCACCGACCGTATGGCCATCGACTTTAATCAGGAGACGCCGAAAAAATAGGGGTAATCTGTAAACGACTGACGGACTATGCTATACTTGTGACTACCCCAATTGACCGCCTGACTGGGCAAATTGCTGTATCGGGCGGCCCATTTTGCAAGCCATTCTCCAGACTCAGCAAATCGCCCTTATGGGGGCTGAGAATTGGTCGCTGGAGCGTGGCTTATCCTGTAGAGGCTTAACTGGTGAACGTTACTAAGGATTCCGCTAGTCCTACTGAAGTCACCCTCAGCGTAGAAATGACCCCAGAGGACGAAGAACCTTTTATCACCCGCTCCTACCGCCGGCTAGTATCAAGGGTTAAGATCCCCGGATTTCGTCCCGGCAAAGCCCCTAGATCCATTGTCGAAAGCCAACTGGGCCGTGGCGCGTTGGTCCAAGAAGCCTTGGAGTTCATGGTCCCCGAGACTTTAGATAAAGTCCTTAGGGATGAAAACCTTCAGGCCTTCATGGAACCCCAATTAGAGATCCTGGAAATGGAGCCAGTTTCCTTTAAGGCGATAGTGCCTCTTGAGCCGGTGGTTGAATTGGGTGATATGACTTCCATCCAGTTGGAAAGGCAACCGGTGGAAGTGACTGACGAGCAGGTCGATGGGCTTCTTGAGCGGTTGCAGTTCGATGCAGCCCCGTGGGAGCCAGCAGACCGCCCGGTCAAATTCGGCGATCTGCTCACTCTAAATGTCCATGGCGTAATTGATGGGGAAGACGCCATCAATGATGAGGGCATCGACTTTATTCCCCAGCTGGAGAACCCGTCACCGATCCCCGGTTTTTCCATTTATCTAGAGGGCATGACGGAAGGCCAGAAGAAGGAGTTCACCCTGACCATTCCCGAAGATCATGGTCAGGAGCAATACGCAGGCAAAGAGTGCCGTCTGGATGTGGAAGTCCTTTCCATTAAAGAGAAGAACCTCCCGGAATTGGACGACGAGTTTGCCAAGGGCGTTAGGGACGGTTATGAAAGCATGGAGGCTTTGACCAGCTTCCTGCGCCAACAACTCACAGACCACGCTGAGCATGCCTCCAACCGCCAAGCCGAGCAAGACGGTCTGGAAAAATTATTGGAGATATCCACAATCCAAGCCTCGGATATGATTTACGAGCGCGAGATCGATTCCCTTTACGAGGAACGGGAACGTTCGGTCCGTAATCAGCGGCTGGATATGGATACCTACCTGAGCTACATCGGCAAGACGGAAGAAGAGTGGCGAGAGCAACTGAAGCCTCAGGCCGAACAGCGACTGCACACATTCCTGGTTTTGCGGAAGCTAGCTCGGGATGAAGAGATCGACGTCGAACCCGAAGAGCTTCAAGCTGAAATTGAGACCATGGTTGCGGATTCGGGCGAATCTCAAGCGGCCATACGACAGGCATTATCCTCGGAAGGCGCCCTGGATTCGTTCCGGTCTTCATTACTAAGCAGGAAAGTAATGCAGCGCCTTGTGGAAATCATAGAGGGGCGTAGCGGTTCCGCCGAATCGTCTGATGAGGATGAGTCCACGGAGATAGATCAAGTTGAGTCAGACTCGACTGAGCCAGACCCATCTGAATCAAACCAGACTGAAGAAGAAGTTGCTGCGGTGGCCGATGAAGAGCCGGAGCCTGAAGCCGATTAAATAAGGAGCAGTCCTCAATGCAGATCAATCCTTACGATTCCCCACTCATTGTCCCTCAGAGCATCATCCCCATGGTTATCGAAACCAGTCCCCGTGGGGAACGAGCGTTTGATATTTACTCGTTGTTGCTAAAGGAACGGATCGTGTTCCTAGGCACGCCGATTAACGACCAGATTGCCAATACCATCATCGCCCAACTGCTATATCTAGAGCGGGAAGACCCTGACAAGGGCATCAACCTGTATATCAATAGCCCCGGGGGAGTCATAAGCTCGGGCCTGGCGATATATGACACCATGCACCTGATTAATCCCGAAGTATCCACCATATGCTTGGGCATGACAGCAAGCATGGCTACCATCCTCCTTTCGGGCGGACAGAAAGGCAAAAGGTATGCGCTCCCGAATTCTACGATTCACATGCACCAACCCTTGGGCGGGGCGCAAGGCCAGGCGACGGACATCGAAATCGCCGCCAGAGAAATTATCCGCCTGCAAGATAAGATCAGAACTATGCTCGCCGAAAATACCGGTCAGACCTACGACCAGATTGCCCGGGACACCGACCGAGACTTCTTCCTGTCTGCAGAGCAAGCGGTCGAGTATTCCTTGGTGGACGAAATTCTAGGATCCAAGGCACCTGAGACCAAGGCAGCTGAAGCCTAGGGGTCTTAACCGGTCGTAGCTCTCGCCAGCGTGTCGGCTCTGTCAATGCGTTGGCACAAAACCAAAGCTCAGGGGTGATAGGTGACCAGCACCAGAAATGGACCCAAACTAGGCCAGTGTTCGTTTTGCGGAAAGGCTCAGGCAAGGTCTACTTTGGTTGTCGCCGGGCAGGGAAGGGCGGCGGTCTGCTACGATTGCATCAAGGTATTGAGCCAACTCCTAGACGACGAAGCCTCACCGCAAGAACAGGCGACCGAACCCTGCGGCACCCTCATCCCTCGAGAGATTTACTCTAATCTAGACAATTACGTTGTCTCACAAGAAAGGGCCAAAAAGATCCTCAGCGTAGCGGTTTATAACCACTTCAAGCGGATTTGGTCTGGCACCAAACGTTCGGACGTAGAGCTTCAGAAAACTAATATCTTGCTGATTGGCCCCACAGGCTGTGGCAAGACACTGCTGGCCGAGACTCTGGCCCGAACCCTGGATGTTCCCTTTGCTGTCTGCGACGCCACTTCCCTGACCGAGTCTGGGTATGTAGGCGAAGACGTGGAAAACATACTCCTACGCCTCATCCAAGCTGCTGATTGGGACGTTCCCCGGGCCGAACGGGGTATCATCTACATCGACGAGATAGACAAAATCGCCCGCAAAGAGGGCGTAAACCGGTCTATCACCAGGGACGTATCGGGAGAAGGGGTTCAACAGGAACTTCTCAAGATTATCGAAGGCTGCATCGCCAATGTTCCGCCCCAAGGGGGCCGCAAGCACCCTCACCAAGAATTCCTTCAAATCGATACGAAGAATGTTCTTTTCATATGTGGCGGCGCGTTTGATGGCCTGGACGAAGTGGTCGCCAAAAGAGTGGATTCCGGCTCCTCACGTTTGGGGTTCTTGGCCGGTGGCCGGACGAAGGCCGACATTGAAGGTAGCCACTTAAGTTACACGACTCCGGAAGATTTACTGGAATATGGGTTCATTCCGGAAATGGTTGGCCGCTTGCCCGTGGCCGTAGCCTTGGAGCCTCTGGATAAAGACGCTCTGGTCCGGGTCCTGACCGAACCGAAGAACGCCATTATCAAGCAGTATCAAGAACTTTTCAATATGGACGGTGTAACGCTGGAATTCACTGAAGACGCTCTTGCCGCCGCCGCCGACCGAGCCCTGGAACAGCAGACCGGCGCCCGCTGTTTGCGCTATGTGATCGAAGACACTTTGATGGACGTCATGTACGAACTGCCATCACGCCCTGAGGTGGTAAGCTGCCTGGTGGACGCCTCAGCGATTCAGGGACACTCCAATCCTACATTGGTTACAGACGCCGGGAAAACGTTCAGCTTGCCCATGGCGCCGATTAAGAAGTCCGCCTAAGTGAACTCCCTGTAGAGTGATTGCCATAAACTCTTACCAGTTTACTGCGCAACTGGCGAAGTTACCTCACACAATCTTCTCTGTTTCCCAGTCCGTAATATCGGCGAAACTTCGGCTCACCCCGCCTTGCAGGGCGTAGGCTTAGCCAATCAGGAAAAACCCGTCGACATCCCCTGGACTCGCGTCGCGAACATCTCGTGTGATAAACGTGTCTACCGGCTGTACCCTCTCAGTTGCCGGAGGATTTCGATTAGCAATTCATACTCCAAAGTATCGACTTTAACGGAGTATATTGGTTGACATTCCCTCGGTGTGTATAATATATTCCATCAAAGTTCTTAACGGGCTGGAGGTCGTATGGTAACGGCAATCAATGATGATATGTTTAGCGGAATGGCCATTGAAGATCCTTATGCCTACTACGGACAGTTGAGAGAAGAGGACCCAGTCCATTGGAATGAGAAATATAACCTTTGGGTGCTCACGCGTTACGAAGACGTTGTGTGGTGTACTCGCCATAACGAAATCTTCTCTTCGGCCGTCTTCAAAAATGACTATCGAGCACCATACCCTGAGGTCGAAGAGTCGGACATGGGACTCTACGACGACGTAAGAAAATTCTTCGCTAGTTGGTTTATCCAGCATGACCGCCCGGTGCACATGGATATGCGGCGGGTACTTCATGGCTACTTCACCCCCAAATCCATGGAACAATGGCGTCCTATGGTGAAGTCGGTAATTAAGGACCTGCTGGACGAAGCCGACGAGCAAGGCGAAATGGATATCATGCGCGATTTCGCCACACCCTTGCCTTTGTTTGTCATAGCCCAGATGATGGGCATGCCTTATGAAGATCGGAAGTTTATTCGCATGTTAGCCGAAAAGCTCCTGTTCGTAGGACGCGGGGATATCGGCAGGATGCAACCGTTGCACGACGGCATATACGAGTTGATCGATTATCTGTCCCCTGTGGTTGAAGCGCGGATCAAGAATCCAGAAGACGATTTCATATCCGTGTTGGCCGACGGCGAGAGGAAGGGCATCTACACACGGGATCAAGTGGTTTCCAACGCCATCCTGCTGTTATTGGCTGGCCATGAAACCACAATTAACTTAATCTGCAATGGATCGCTGGCGTTCATGCAGCACCCCGACCAGTGGGCGGCGTTGAAGAACGATCAGGGCGATGTAGTGCCTCCGCTGATCAACCGAGCCACGGAAGAGTGCCTCCGTTATGACCCGCCCGTGAAGTCCATCCAACGGATAGCAGGCGAGGACGTTGAACTTGGCGGCAAGCTGATCCGCAAAAACGACCGCATTCGCTGGTTTATCACCGGCGCAAACAGGGACCCAGAGAAATTCGAAAACCCGGATACCTTCGATATCAACCGGTGGCCCAATGCCCACGTCGGCTTTGGATCTGGCATCCACCACTGCTTAGGCGCTACCTTGGCCCGCTTGGAAGGCCAAGAGGCGTTCAAGGCCCTGGCTGATAGGTATGAAAGCTTGAACCTAGAGACCAAAGAGTTCGATTATCAGCCGAGTATCACGTTCAGGTCTCTGAAAGCTCTTCCGGTTACGATGAATTAGGAACGGATTAGAGAGGTGAAATGGCCGGAAAACTTCAGGTAACAATCGATTTAAACGTATGCGTGGGCAATGCCATGTGCCCACACATCGCAGGCAAGACTTTCGATCTCAACGACGATCGTCAGGGCAGAGTTACCGACCCCGACGGGGACTCCAGGGAAAATGTACTGGAAGCAGCTGAAGCTTGCCCTGTCAGCGCAATCACGGTTGTAGACGCGGAATCAGGAGAACAGCTATTCCCTTAGCGAAACATTTGCGCTTGGAATCTCCGCCCTCAATCGAAGAAGCCCTCTTTTATCTCAAAAGAGGGCTTCTTCGATTGAGGGCGCCTGGTGTATTTCCCAACCTGCTCGGAGAGTTTAGTGCCGCAATATCTTTGGGACGCCAAGCCTACCGCAAGTGGGGATAGGGTCTCAGAGGTGTTGTTTAGTCTAATACCAATTTTGTTTATCCTCAGCGCAATCAAGAGTTGGGAAGTTGAGTCATAGCCTGCTGCATCCACTGCCAACCGATTAGCCGCCGCAGGCG
>MUCU01000034.1 GCA_002817055.1 SAR202 cluster bacterium Io17-Chloro-G7
CGTCAGACCCGGAAATCGCTCCAGCAGGCCTCCGCCCACCACATCAACTACCGCCAGCATCATCCCGAATGGATGGGTGCAGGTGTGGTAGAGCATGTGAGTCTCAAATTGGGAACCGACTTGGGGCAGGTCCACCTTGCCGCCCTCATGGAAGCACATGGGCACGTTCAGCCTCTCTATCTTCTCCCATAGGGGATAATAATATGGATCGTGCCAATTTCTACCGTTGACCAGGTTAGGCCGCATGAACACGGTCTTGAATCCCAGTTCCTCAACCGCTCGCCGGGCTTCTTTGACCGCTTCGTCCACATCGTGGGGAGGAATCATGGCTGCGCCGTGCAATCGGTCCGGATTTTGACCGCAAAAATCTGACAGCCAGGCATTGTAAGCCCGGGATATGGCCGCCGCCAATCCAGGGTCCATACCGTCGATACCCAGCGTGAAGAGGCCACGGCTGGGGAATAAGATGGCCACGTCTATGCCTTCGGTATCCATGGCCATGACTTGAGAGTCGCTATTCCAGCCAAGATCTTGGGACTCCTTATAAAGGACCATCTGTTCTTCCATGATGGGAGTGATGGCGTTGGTATAGCTTCGGTTGGGCGTTGGGAACACCCGGCCTTCCACCTCTACACCTAAATCCCGGAAATGGCGGCTCAGACCAACTGGCGCCCGCTGGATATACTCGGGTTCCATGTATTTTTGCCACAAGTCAGCCGGCTCCACGATGTGCATGTCCGAGTCCATAACCTTAAAACCGTTTCTTGCCATTCCCGCTTTCTCCAAAAATAGATATTGATAATGCCTAATGCCATGATAGCAAATAACCATGGATACCCAATGATGGGTATCCACTGTTCGAGCCTACAGTCCGAACATCTTCGCATCGGGTCAGGTTGTTCGGCGAAATACGGGTGAATATGGACACAGCGTTAATAGCTGCGGCTATATTTTGTGTAAAAGAGGGCACATCATTGGGTATTGGGTCAGGGACGCTGGATTCTCACGTCCAAGACCGCGGCCTGTCCAGACCTCACTGCGGATAGGGCGCGTTGTAGCGCTCCTGGAAGTTCAGCCGGTTCTTCAACCAACTCGCCGTAGGCTTGGCAAGCCTGGGCCAGCATGGCATAGTCCGGTGAAGGGGTGAGGTTCACTCCCACGAATTCGCCAGCAGATTGGCCGTAGCCTTGAGGGTAGCCGCCGAGCCAGGCCCGCTTGGTGGCGTGGTGCATCTGGTTGTTGAAAACGACAGTCAAGAATGGTGCTCCGTGAGCCTGGGCAGCCCACAAAGTAGCGGTAGGGCATCCGTAAATAAATGCGCCGTCACCTACCAGTACCACAACATCCCTGTGGGGCGCAGCCAACTTGCTTCCCAAACCCGCTCCAAGGCCCCAACCCAGGCTGGAGCCACCGCTGGTGAAAATCGAGCCGGGCAGAGTGCGCTCCAAAGCGTTGGCCACCGAAGGAGCGTTGGTGACAGTTTCCTCCAGCACCAAGGTGTCCGGTCCGATTGCCTGGTTGATGCAATGGGTAAGCCAGTCAGTGGCTATGGGCTTCTCTCCAGAAAGCGCCGCAGCAGACTTCTGCCGGTTCTCGCGTTTTCCCTGATGTTGGAGCGAGACCGCTTGAGAGCGTTTTTCTATCCTGTCCCGGTCTTCACCGGTTATTACTTCTTTAAGCAACGAAGCCAGAGCGGGAAGGGCCTTTCCGGAATCGGCCAAAATGCGGGAATCGGCCGGGAAGGAGAATAAGGGAATGCTCTCTTTCACCGGGTCTATGTCGATCCAATGAATCTTGGCTTCGGGGTCGGGTTTAGCCTCAACCGGAATATAGGGCACATCGCAGTCGACTATCAATATGACATCCGCGTCGCTCAGGTAAGGTCTGGCGGAGATTCCTGCCCACAAGGGGTGGTTGGTTGGCAGATTCATTCGTGAAGACGATGAGACCACCGGAGCGCCGACAAGTTCTGCGACATCCGTCAAGCCAGAAACCGCCGGCGGGCTCTTGCCGCTGTGGCCTGTAATTATTAAGGGACGCTCGGCCTTGGCCAAGTGCTGAGCTATCAGTCTCAATGCCGCTGGATCGGCCACCGGAGTGACCGGGGCGTCATTTCCCTTGGAAAACGAGACCCGCACGCCCTCAACGTCTTCCATTAACACTTCACGGGGTAGAGTTAAGTAAACCGGGCCAGACGGTTGGGAGGACGCAACCTGAAATGCCCGGTCAATAACGTGGTGAATGCTCTCGTTTCGCCGAAGTTCATAGTCCCATTTGCAAAAACCGCGGACGCTGGCCGCTTGGTCGATCTGCTCCTGTATCCAATGGATCCAGAGGTCGCGGCTGCCTGGCAACTCGCCTTCCAAGGTTAAAGGCGCTCTACCGGCGCATAAGATTACGCCTATGCGCCCTCGCTGGGCATTGTGCAGTCCGCCACCCAGTTGCATGGTGCCGGCATCGACGTGCACCAGAACCACCTGCGGTCGCCCAGACACCAAGTAATGGCCGTGAGCCGCCGAGATTGCCACCAACTCGTCGGGACAAACGATGATCCGGGGAGTTCGCCGTCCCTGGGCTGAGAATTTGGAGACGGCTTCCTGTACTGGGAAAGTGTCCGTGCCTGAGTTCAGGAAAATACAATCAACGTCGTGAGCGTTCAGAAGCTCCACGAAGGCTTCGGCTCCCGAGTCCACGGGCACCACTTCTTCCCTAGGCATGGTTCAAATCCTTTGCGTCTACGTGCTTTAATCTATTTGCCGTGAATTGCTTGGCGGGCGGGTTTGTGGCGTAACTCTTCCGTAATAAAGATATTTATAAACTGATTAATGTCAATACTCTAGCATGTCTATGACAGATGAATCCCGAAACATCACTCCCCACGGGTGGTTCCTGCCACGGAGTATCGGTTCCCGAAAAAGAGTTCCTGACACAGAGGTAATTAAACATAGTTAATGAAGCGAAATCTCAGTAGATAGAACTATTTATTGAGCAGAGGCAAGCATGAGCCCCACTAAGACTCTACCAACTAAGACTCAAAATGAATCCCCTTTTCCTAAAACCCTCTTCCCGTCAACCGACCGGGATCTCGGCTTCCTTCCACCTTCAGGTTCAACTCCCCCTGAATCCAGTCGTAAACCTGATTATCGCATCCGTGACCGCGCCGCTCCGGTGCTGGTTGAGGCCACCGTCCACTGGTGGAGGAGTGAAGAACGCAGAGGCGCAGGGGCATCAAATCAATTTGGGGTAATGCCCACCATTCCCGTGCGGTTCCGTTGCATCGGCTCTCTTTCCGCCAAATTCCCCCAGCGGTATCGGGTAGACTTGGCCCAAGCGCTGGACTGGCTGCCGGAACTGAGCCCGCGGGAACTCAGGCACTTGAGCGCATCATTGGGGGAAGCCATCGCAATCAAATTAGGAGTTGATGTGGCCCCTTTCGCCTGCGATGTCATGGACTTGGAACCATCCAATGAAGATGGCGCCTAGGGAATCCCCAGGACCTACTTATGTAAAGAAGAAATAGAATCATCCCCCTCCGTGAGCCTGGACAAGGGATGATTCTGAAAGATGGTTCATTGCGCTTACCGCTTTCGGAGAGGGCAGCGCCAAATTGTCGGAGAAGCCCCGGCTAGTGCATTATCCAGTCATATTTGACTAGCAAATCGACACCCCCATCCTAACCTTCCCCCGAAATGGGGGAAGGGACTAATCCTCTCCCTCTTCACGGGGGAGAGTTAGAGTGGGGGTAAATTCGTATTCATCAGTTACGAGAATATAGTACTAGCCTTTCTTAACGTACTTATCAATAGCGTCCGGTACTCCTGCTAAGTAAATGTCCCCCCGGGAGTCTACCCAACTCCCATGACCGGAACCGCGGCACTCAAACCGGGACACTACGCCCCCGTCCTTATCCAACACGCTAATTCGGGCCGACGCGCCGTCCACTTGACCTTCGCTGATGTGGTACAGGCCTTCGCTGTCCATTGAGATGTCCATGGGCCGCTTGATGTCGGTCCACATAGTAATAAACTCTCCGTCTAGGGTGAAGAGTTGGATGCGGTGATTCTCCCGGTCGCAAACGATGAGGCGATCACCGTCAACGATTAGGCTATGGGGCAAGTGGAACTCGGTGGGCGCAGACTTGCCGGGTTGTCCCCATGAAGAAATTAGTTGACCGTCGTGACTGAACCGGTGAATCCTGGCGTTACGATAGCCGTCGGACACATACAAGTCGCCGGATGGTGAAGGAACTAGTTCGCTGGGGTAATTAAACGGGCCAGCGGCTCGGGGACACAGGTCGCCCGGGTTCTCACAGCCCGTGTCGGAATGCTCTCCATGCCTACCCAGCATTTGGATTGGCTTACCGTCCAAGGTGTACATTATGCATACCGAGGCGTCCCGGTCCGTCACGTAGACTGTGTCCTTTTCAATGTATATTCCGTGGGCAAATAAGAACGAGCCGTTGCCCCACGAACTTGTAAGATTGCCATCACGGTCGAAAATTAGCACCGGCGGGTCTTTCCGCTGGAACGCAAAGACTCGGTCCTCGGAGTCGGTGGTAATTGCGCTGACCATGGCGAAGCTTTCGCCTGGGGGCAACTTGGCCCAATTTTCGATCAATTCATAGGTGTGCTTTCCCGTTCCCACTGTAGTCATTTGGTTAATGCCTCCCTATGTCGAAGTTAATTCCTGAAGCAACTTTGCCTTCCGGCTACGCTGTAACTGGCTAAACCGTCACCGGGTGCAACTCGCTGGCGGGAGTCTGGGCTAGGCTTACCGGCGAGTCAACCTCGAATGGGCTATCGAGGCCCAATTCCTTACCGATCTCCCTTATAGCTGGCATCACTTCCTGACCCATCAGACGTATGCAGTCCATGGAGTCCGCATGATCGACCTTTCCGTCGTTGCCCCAAAGGGCCAAGATCGACGGTCGAGTCTCTTGCAAAATTTCCTTCAAGCTTGCTATGACTTGGTCCGGGGTCCCGGCGATTATGTTTTTGGTTGCTAGTTGCTGTTCAAACGGGTCCGCTCTCTGAGTTACCTGGGTTTCCGCCCTTCGCCTCCGTGACTCCGCTGAGCTGTAACCAGGAGGGCTAAACCACACAGGGTGACCCAGGCCTGTGAACTCACCGAGCATCCACATGAACTCCTTGCCATTCTTCAGGGCCTTTTCTTCTGTGTCGGCCACATGGCAACGGATTAGATATCCCCTTTGTTCGGGGCCGGACTCGTATCCCACCCGTTTAGCCGCTTCGTCGTAAACGTCCCAGATATTGTTGGTCTGCTGGATGGTTGTGTTAAGGCAAATGTAAGGGTAGCGGTGCTCTGCCGCCCAGGTGACTGTTTCAATGCTGGAAACGCCGGGAATCCAGATGCGCGGGTGGGGCTTCTGCATAGGCAGGGCCCACGGGTTAACCACTCTGAATTGGTAGTGGTTTCCTTCCCAGCGGAAGGGACCTGGTTCTGACCATATTTTGATCAGCAGGTCATGGGCTTCCTCAAATCGCTCTCGGTTGTAAGCGGGATTGGTATTATTGGCGAGTTGCTCCGAACCGCCGCCCCGGACAAACCCCGAAACCAACCTGCCTTTGGATATCATGTCCACCATGGCGATCTCTTCCGCCAGTTGGATGGGGTTCTCCGACACGGGTAGAGGATTTCCCAAAAGAACAATTTTCACCCTGTCGGTCATAGCGGCCAAAATGGAAGCGTACATATTGACTCTGGCTTGCATGCAGAATGGAGCATTGTGGTGCTCATTGAGCATGATGCCGTCGACACCAACTTCTTCGGCATAGAGGTACTCTTCGATCCGCTCGTTGTACAATCGGCTACCATCGACGGCATCGAAGTGTTTGTTGGAAAGCATCAGCGCGCTGATTCCCCCAGCTTTCCTCGCTTCTTCCTCGGGGTAGTCGGACATGGGCTGTTCGGTGAAATACATTAGATGCATGAGTCAAACCTCCCGGATTTTTGTTTACCGGATATTTGTTAGTCGATTGATTTAAGTGCCAAGTTTAGACAATGCCAAGCTTGGGCAATTAACAGTGCTACGTTAACTCTCTGAGATAAATGCGGAAATTAGCCCGGCCAACTCGACCGGTTTCTCAACGTCGACACAATGCCCGCATCCATCCAAGGTTTCCAACCGTGCGTTGGGAATAAGATCAGCGTACCTCTGGCCGCAGCTTGCCGGGACAACTTTGTCGTTCCCGGCCGATACTACCAGGGTCGATGTGTCCACACTGCCCAGCAGATGGGGCAGCGCTTGGTCGAACATGTAGGGTTTCCAGGCCAACCTGATCGTCATTTCCCGGTTCACTTCCCACACCTCCCGCTGGTCGGCCGAGGTTTCCGCACCGTACACGGCGTCAAATCCGGCGGGATCATGGAAGCAGAGCCGCGCGTACTCCTCGCCCGAAAGGAGAAACTGGTCCACAATTTCGCCCTCGGTTGGCTGCACGCCAACGGCGCCCACCAGGATAATTTTGTCAAATTGGTGGTAGGACATGGTAGCCATTTCGGCTGCGATCCAACCGCCGAAACCAATGCCGACTACCGAAACCCGGTCCAATCCAAGGGTTTTCATCAGCCAGAGGTGGGTTAAAGCCAAGTCCCGGGCGCTTCGCATCCAATCGGGCCGCTCGGATTTGCCGAATCCCGGATGTGAAGGGACGTATACAGTAAATTTGCTGGCCAGTTCCTCATAAAAGGGAAGCCAGCCGGGGCTTCCCAGGTCATCTTGAAAAATGACTAGGGGTTTTCCCGTGCCACCCTTCATTAAGCTGACCTTTCCGTAATCTAACTGTACAAACTCTTCGGTGAAGTTTGTAGCTGCTGTGCTCATTCTCGATCCTCACGGGTGGTGATTCGCATTCTCGATCCTCATGGGTGGTGATTCGCATTTTCCTGCCCACGCACGCGGGGTTGCGGTGCGTTGCCGGCCGGTTGCGGTGCATCGCAGGCGGGTTGCAGTGCGTTGATTGTAGCGGTAATGCCTGTGCTGTCAAGGTTCATGGGCATGGGGAGCATACGTCTGCCGGACATATAGCAAATCAATCTGGTGCCTGGTAGCGCAGAGCAGTCACCCTGTCGCATATCCTGTTTCCCCACAATCTTTCGTACTTTGTTGGGTACGCAATTGCATACCTCTTCGCGTCGGATATAAACCCTGTTGCGGCGCATTAGGGGTGGAGTTAAAATCTTACTAGATGTCGTGACAGCCCCTGGTTGGTCAAACCGGGAGAGCGGGGTCGATTATACTTGGGAGAAGAGCATGGAATACAAAGTCATTTCTTCGGACAACCACATTGACTTGACGGCATGCCCACAGGACTTATGGTCGTCTCAAGTACCCACGAAGTGGAAACTGCTGGTCCCCCGGGTTGAGGAATTGGAAAACGGCCTGCACTGGTTTATCGACGGCAGAGACGTGGGCATGTGGAACGGTGTGGGGCCCGGGTTCAACCCGTATGAGAAAGGGCGTCTCGCCAGGGTAGACAAGATGTATGACCTGGGGTTTTACACCGGGCATCACCTGGAGGCTCGACCTCGTCCGTCAACACCTGAACTGCGCTTGCAAGACCTGAACAAGGACGGAGTGGATGCGGAATTCATTTACGGCATCCTGGGAACCAACCTGCGCATTCAACACGGTGAAATGGCTGGATGGGTATTTCAAACTTACAACGACTGGGCAATGGATTTCGCCCGCCGGGGGGACTCGGACCGGCTGTTTCCGTTGGCCGCCATACCCTATCATGACCCGGAGGCTGCTGCGGCCGAAGTGAGGCGTTGCGCCCGGATGGGGATGAAGGGCGGCGACCTGCCCGTTAAGAAGTTAGCCTATCCTTTGTGGCACCACGCTTGGTACCCCGTTTGGGAGGCGGCCGAAGAGTGCGAATTCCCTATCTCTTTCCACTCCACCGGGTTCACCGGTGCCCGATTGGCCGATGACGACCAGATGGCCGAGGAATACAAACTGGAAATAGTGGGCGTCCGGTCCGTTCTATTCCAGGTAGACGGCGCCGAGACGCTTTCGGCGATCATCATGTCGGGGGCTTGCGAAAAATTCCCCGGCTTTCGCTTCGTGCTTGGCGAGTCAGGCGTTACCTGGCTTCCTTATATCTTGGACCGGTTCGACGTGGAGTATGAAGACCGACTGCAGAAGCTTAATTTTTCCATGAAGCCCAGCGACTACTTCCGCCGAAATGGCATGACCACATACCAGCAAGAAGCGTCCATCGCCGAAATCGTCCCGCTGGTGGGCGAAGACAACATCATGTGGGCCACGGATTATCCTCATCCCGACTGTCTCTTCCCCGAGTCCCAGCAGATCATACAAGAGCAGTTGGGCAGTTTGCCTGCCGTTACTCAGCGAAAAATTGTGCGGGACAATGTAGCCAAGCTTTACCACCTTGACTAGCCGCCCGCAAGATTCTGCTGAAGCCGCCAGCGAGGGACCTATGGGAGTCCCTGCATACGAAACGTTGGAAGAACTAAGCGAAGCAGTTGCCGAATGTCGACGCTGCCAACGCTTGGTCGCCCACCGGGAAACAGTCGCTCGGGACAAACGCCTGATGTATCAGGACTGGGAGTATTGGGGGCGGCCCGTTCCCGGCTTCGGAGACCCCGCAGCCCGGCTGGTACTGCTGGGGTTGGCCCCGGCGGCCCACGGAGCCAACCGCACCGGCCGGATGTTTACCGGGGACCGCAGCGGTGACTGGGTTTACGGCACGCTCCATAGGTTTGGCTTCGCCAGTTCCCCGGTGTCCCAATGCCGCGACGATGGCATGTTCCTGAGCGATGCTTATATTACGGCCGCCGTGCGCTGCGCACCGCCGGACAATAAACCACTACCTATAGAAAGAGCTAACTGTGCCCCATTCTTGGTCAGGGAGCTAGAACTCCTGAAAAATACCAGGGTTGTGTTGGCCTTTGGGAAATTCGCCTTTGACGCCTACCTGGGAATTCGTGCAGGTCAAGGCGCACCGGTCCCATCGCCTCGCCCAAAATTCGGCCACTGCCTGGCGCACCAACTAGATGGTGGGGTTACATTGCTGGCTTCCTACCACCCTAGCCAACACAACACCCTCACCGGGCGACTGACCCCGGAAATGTTCGACAACGCATTCGCGATGGCCCGTCAGATATTGGTAGAATCCTCGGATTAGTCGCGGCCAACGGAATTGATAACAAATATCTAATACCGAATGTAATATCATTCTGAATGTAACGTCATTCTGAAGATTAAAGAGAGCAAGATTCCGATAACATCGCTGATCCTCGGGAGTTCAAAACAGCCATCTTTAGCATCGAGAGTTGACTGCATCTCGCCACCGAACTGCCCGAGTCCGTCTTGGCATTTATTGACAGCCTTCTGGAGCAACGATACACTCGATCTAAAGAAATTTAGGCACTTTGCAATCGATAACGTAAATGCAGTAAAAGGGGGCCACCAATGTCCACCAAAGTTTTTCCCACATCGGATTGTCGACTCTGGACATGGACAAGACCCGAGATTTCTACGAAAACGTTCTGGGATTCAAGGCCGTCCGCTGCGACATCATAAAGATTAAAGAAGGTGGTCACGTTAGACACATTTTCTTCGACACAGGCAAAGACCAACTCCTTGCGTTCATGGAAGCGAATGACGTGCCCGGCATCCCCGGAGAATACGATGCCGGCATCAACAAAGGACTTGGAGTTCCCGGAGCCTTCTATCACTTCGCTTTCGAAGCGGGCTCTATGGCCGGGCTAACTGCGAAGCGTGAGGAGTTGATTGGCAAAGGTCTGATGGTTACCGACGTGGTTGACCACGAATGGGCCCAGTCCATCTACTTCATGGATCCCAATGGCATCTCTTTGGAGTATTGCTTCCTCACCAGGGACGTAGGCACCCAAGACGATGTCACCATGCAGCAAAGGGCTGAGATTTCCATCGAAAGGTGGATGGGCGACAACTACATCAAGAGCCGGGTTAGCTCCCTCAAGAAAGAGCCTGCCCTCACTCCTGATTAAGTGCAGCTTAGCTGAGTGATGATGAAAAAGCCTCCGGAGAATTCCGGGGGCTTTTTGGGTCAACCGGGTCGACGGCAAGCTTATCGAGGCAGTCGCATTCCTAAGTGAACGACGACTTAACCGAACGTTTTGAGTCGCACCGTGGAGATTAAATGCTGGGCACATTCAAAAGAGGGCGCTAATCGATGGACAAAGAGTTGGATTGGGATTCGATAATGGCCCAAGCCGACGCCGACGACGAAGGCGTTGATCTTGCCCGAGCGGCTTTTTTGATTGCCCAAATCGAGTACCCCGGTCTGGACATCGAACATGAGCTAAGCTTATTAGATTCTTTGGCTGCTGGCGCTGCCCACCGGCTGGGCGAGAACCGGGACACAATATATACACTCAATACTATCAGTGAGTACCTCTTTGATGAGGTTGAACTGCAAGGCAACACCGACGAATATTACGACCCCCGCAACAGCTACCTGAACCAGGTGCTAAAACGGCGCCTGGGTATTCCCATTACTCTATCCTTGGTCTACTTGGAGGTAGGAAAGCGGTTGGGCATACCTTTGGTGGGAATCGGAATGCCGGGTCACTTCTTATTGAGGCACAGAGATGAAAAAGGGCTGTTTGTTGACCCTTTCAACCGAGGAATCTTGCTCTCTGAAGAAGAGTGCGCCGAGCGCTTGACCCAAGTAACACAGAGCCCGGTTGATTGGGACCCGGAATTCTTGAATCCCATTAGCAACCGTGAATACCTAACCCGCATACTCCGAAACTTGAAAAGCATCTATCTACAGCAAGGAAACTACGAGCGCGCTCTGAGCTTGATTGACCGATTAGTGCAGATTCAGCCCCAGCTTGCTACCGAGCTGCGAGACCGGGGATTGGTAAAACACCGCCTCGGATTCAAGCAAGGAGCAGCGAACGACATTGCGGCTTACTTGAAAACTGCGCCGCCTGGGACCAACTCGGAACAATTACGTCAACTTCTTGACGATATTGGCATGTCGGACGAAACTTAACCGCAGCAAAGACACCAGGTTTGACATCCGTTCCGCTGGCAAATTTCAGCAAAGCCAAGCCTTGCCGGGCACCACCTTAATTTGCCTCAACCGCTTTTCCCCCGGCCCGCCACCAAATATTTGCCACTGCCCGGTGCTACGTAACCGCCAAAAGCGTGGGAAGGGGCTGGGAGAAGTTCCATCCGGGTGTTGCCAATAAGTGGCGACACTTCTTTGGTCCCCTAGTACCACCTAAGTCCCTTTAAAACAGCATATTTCTCAATGGATCACCTGCCTAATTTCACCTGCCAGGAATCACCTATTCCCCAAACCTGCTAACTTGCCCCAGCGAGTCCGCTACCGGCTAAATGCATGCCTCCTTCGCGCCAGCATCAGCCCAGCGATTCGACAACTCCAGGCTTCTGCCACCCACATGTGGTTCACCGCAACTGGAGAGAGTCTCGGATTCAGCCCGCCGATGATTTTGTCGGTGTGCCAGTACTTTGACCTAGACGTTTTAGAAATCTTCCGCAGATTATTATCGAGCTCCGCGTCTGGCCAATGGGGCTGAAAATTCTTGATGTTATTCCGCGCGACCCGAAACCAAGTCGGAAACAAACCCGAAACAAGCCTGAAATAAATTCGTAGCCCAATAGAAACGCCCACGCAACATTTGGCGCTTAGCATCAACCGAGTTCAGTAAATCTGGGGGCGTTCTGATCAAACGCCGCTGGACCGGACCTAAACCCGGAACACGCCAAAAACGTTGGTAGCCGAACAGTTGGCCCTTGAAAATCGGCAAAGGCCGTCTGGCGGGAATACCCCGGGCACACCGATGGATTAATGAATTGTTTCTAGCGCCCAGGGGTTGGGACAAATTCCCGGGACCATCTTGGCCGCATTCTCCATTGGGATGTTCAACAGCGTCTTCGAATTCGCCACGACTGCCGTGGTAGGCAAGGTCCTGGGTTTCGGATTGGTAATCCTGTTCCTGCAATGGAAACCCAGGGGCTTGATGCAGTTGAGAACCCGCTAGCCGATGTTACATCTCTATTGGAATCTCTGAAGATGAGACGGTTGTGGAAATACTTGTGAAACGAGTGGCAAGCCCAATGATAAACCGCCACATGCCAAATCACCGCATTATCAATCAATGGTAAGCAAGGCTGCAAACATTTGCCCAGCGGCGCCAGGGAGCAAATCGGACGGTTTGCACCGGCGTTGCTTCTAGCCATTTTGTTATTCGCAGCGCCCATGGTGCTGTCGGATTTTCGGATCAACTTGCTGGGCAAGATTCTGACCTTCGCCATTCTTGCATTGTCGTTGGACCTGATATGGGGATACGCCGGGATGCTAAGCTTGGGTCACGGTGTCTTTTTCGGCTTGGGCGCTTACGCTTTCGCAATGTTTCTCAAGCTGGAAGCCTCGGCTGGGGAAATCCCTGACTTCATGTTCTGGAGCGGATTAGAGGAATTACCGCTCTTCTGGTCGCCTTTCGATCAGGCCTGGTTTGCCCTGGCCATGGTCGTCGTGCTACCGGCAGTATTGGCGGGCGCCATCGGCTACCTGGTCTTTCGAAGCCGGATAACCAGTGTCTACTTTGCGCTGATTACCCAGGCGTTGGCGCTGATGGTCAGCATTCTTTTTATCGAGCAGCAACCATACACCGGGGGCACCAACGGGCTCACCAACCTCACCTCGGTTTTTGGACATTCACTATATAGCGTCGACACCCAGCAATCCTTGTATTTCATCACCGTCGCATTCCTGGTAGGCGCCTACTTACTGTGCATTGGGATCGTATCTTCACCCTTCGGCCGTTTGCTGGTTGCGGTGCGCGACGACGAAAATAGGGTGCGTTTCTCCGGTTACGACCCGGCAATAATCAAAACCGCCGTGTACGCCGTGTCGGCTGCCCTGCCAGGTATCGGCGGCGCCCTGTACGCCCCCCAAGTGGGAATAGTATCTCCCACGGTGATGGATTTCGTGAGACAGTTCTCAAAGACCGTGACTGTGCTTCACCAAGGCAAGGTGTTGAACGAAGGCACCATGGAGATGGTCCAAGAGGACCAACGGGTAGTCCGGGCCTACCTGGGCCGCAGCCGGGCAGTCTCCCGTCAGGAAGCGATGTCAGTCGAAGCCGCGTCAGCCGAAGTCGCGTCGGTCAATTAAGCAGCCACCTACCGAATAGCCGCCGAACCAGTAGTTCGGCCCTAATCCCAAGCCCAATTAAGACCGAGGAGCGTGCGAAATTGAGCAACATTTTGTCAATTCAGTCCCTTTCGGCGGGGTACGGGCAGAGCGTTGTTCTAAAAGAGGTCAACATCGACCTGCTTCCGGGTCTAGCCGTATGCTTGCTGGGTCGTAACGGAGTAAGCAAGACCACTATGCTGAAGTCTATCATGGGGCACATCCGGCCCCGAATGGGCAAGGTTCTTCTGGAAGAGGAAGACGTGACCGGCTGGCCCGCCAACAAACGAGCCGCCGCTGGTATTGGTTACATTCCCCAAGGGCGAGAAATCTTCCCCTACCTCACGGTGCACGGGAATCTGATGATCGGCCTAGAGGCCCTGCCCAAAGTCGAGCGTCACACAGATACTCTGGATTCAATGTACGACCAATTCCCCGCTCTGAAAACCTATCAAACTAAGGCCGCCGGGACCCTCAGCGGAGGGCAACAACAGCAGTTGGCGCTGGCCCGGGTTCTGGTCCGCAAACCCAAGGTCCCACTTCTGGACGAACCCACCGAAGGATTGCAACCGAACATGGTCCAAGAGGTCGAAAACCTGCTCCATCAGCTCAGGGAGCGCCAAGAGGCTGCGATTTTGTTGGTTGAGCAGTTCCTGGACTTTGCGATGAGCGTGGCTGACCATTGTTTCGTTATGGAAAACGGCGAAATTGTTTTAGAAGGACGGACCAAAGACATTGACCGCGATGCGCTCCGCGAGTACTTGGCGGTTTGAACATATTTTGGGCCTCCCGAGCGCCAATTAACTCCGCCGGAGCCAGTTCCCGCATGCTATTGAGAGACAGTAATCAACGGACAGAAGCTTAGGAGGAGTGACCATAGTTTCCAGCAACGCCGTCGAAACGCAATTTGTTTTGCAGTCTGCCAGAGAAGCCGATGTCAAATTCGTCCGCCTATGGTTTCCAGACATCTTGGGACGCCTGAACGGTTTCGCCATCAACGTAGATGACATTGAGGACGCCATCAATCAGGGCGTCTGCTTTGACGGTTCGGCCATAGAAGGCTTTGCCAGGTATCAGGAAAGTGACATGCGGGCGTTCCCGGACCCGAATACATTCAGTCTGTTGCCTTGGCGACCGCAACAAAACGCTGTAGCCAAGGTGTTCTGCGAAATTCGACGGCCCAAGGGTGACGTCTTTGCTGGCGACGCGCGCAATGCGTTGAAACGCAATCTGGAAAAAGTTGCGAAATTGGGCTACGTCTACTACGTGGGAACCGAGTTGGAGTTTTTCTACCTCGAAGACTCGGAAACTCCAGTGCTACTGGACAACAGTGGTTACTTCGACCAACTGTCCAGCCAGCCCGCCAGCGACCTACGTCGCGACACCGTGTTGATCCTGGCGGATATGGGTGTTCCCGTGAAATACTCCCACCACGAGGCCGCTCCCGGCCAGCATGAAATTGACTTGCAATACACAGACGCATTGGCGATGGCTGATAGCGTAATGACAGCCAAGCTGGTAATTAAGGAATTGGCCCAGTTGCGGGGAGCCTACGCCTCATTCATGCCCAAACCCTTTGCTGGGGTTAACGGATCGGGGATGCACACCCATCAGTCCATGTTTCAGGGCGACAGAAATGCCCTCTTCGGCCCGGACGAAGGGCATTATCTGTCCGATGTGGCCAAAAAGTTTATCTCGGGCCTCCTGCATCATGCGCCGGAAATCACTGTGGTCACCAACCAGTGGATCGATTCATACAAGCGTCTGGTGCCCGGTTATGAGGCGCCTGTGTACGCATCTTGGGCCCACGTAAACCGCTCCGATTTGGTCCGAGTGCCAGCCTACAAACCCGGTTACGAAAGCTCCATGCGCATCAGTACCGAGCGCCGCACCCGGCGTGCAACCCATATCTGGCTCTGAGCGTAATGTTGGCTGCGGGATGAAAGGCATCGAAGAAGATTACCCGCTGTATGTTCCGGTAGTGGGCAACGTGTTTGACAGGCCGTACCTTATACCAACTCCGGATAAACAGTGCGTGGAGGGCGTATGTGGATGCAAGGGAAGTATGTGTAGGATTAAGGGAGGATAGCTAAGAGGTGAGGGA
>MUCU01000035.1 GCA_002817055.1 SAR202 cluster bacterium Io17-Chloro-G7
CGATCTTTCTTTGCATACTGCTACTTTAACCAGTTGACTTTTAATACGGCATCTGAGAGAAGCGAAGAATCTTTACGCTCGAGGCAAAAGATTCTTCGCTGCGCTCAGAATGCCAGACTGCGAGTGACTTTTGGTGCAAAGCCAACACGACGGGGACGGGATGGGGCAGGCCATCGTACGATTCGAGTTGGAAAAGAAAGGTACTAGAACAAAGGAACGATTGAGCCTTTTGCCCGGTACTGACGGTCTTCCGAGGTTCCAGTATGCACAAAGTCGTTTACAATCCGGTAAATCCGGTCCATCTCTGCGTCGAAGCTGCGCTTGAAGAAGTAAGGAGGTACCCAAACGCCGCCAAACGCAGACACCACTTCCGGGTAATCGTCGATCACGAAGTCGGGTTGGAACGGCACTCCCAACTCTTCCAACCTCTCGTGGAAGTGATGAGTGGGCTTCTCGTATACTCCGCTGACCAATGGGGTCAATTCGTGCTTTTCGACCACTTCCCATCGCTCCCCCATCCCGGACCAAATATAGAGATCGTGGTTGTCTTTCTTCAGTTGTTCCAGGGTTTCTTTCGTGCGAGGGCGCAAACTGTCGTCAAGGCCAAGAATCGTATAGTCGACGTCGAAAAAGATTTTCATTCCCAGGTCTTCATTCCTTCGACAAATTATTTTATATTATGAAATCCAATGGAGTGGCGACAATTATATCCCAACTACGCCTTCAGTAACAGCGTCAACGCTTAATCGGGACTACTTTTAAAGTTGTTCTAGCTAAACCGGCAGGCAGGTGACGATATTGGCGGTGGAAACGATGCCAATCCGGTCTACACTCCGGAGATAAACTCCGTTGGCGAGGCAGTATAACGGGTTTAGGCGCCAAAGGAGGCGTTCTGGGGATGACCCAAGGCTGCGCATCAGTTATCCAGACTCGACCAACGCAACTTCGACGGCCTTCAAATTCGCTCCCACGAGCAACTTTCCTCCCAAGTTCACCAGGGGGCGGCGGACAAGACGAGGCTCTTGGAGCATCAACTCCAGCATTTTCTCCTCGGACAACTCTTGGTCGGTCAAGCCCATATTCTTCAAGCTGGGGCTGCGCCGGGCAAACATTTGGGAGACGCCCACCTCTTGGGCCAAGTCCCTGATTTCCTGCTCGTTAAAGGGCACTTTGAAAAAGTCCCGCTCCTCTAATGTGACGCCATTCTGTAAGAGCAACTCCCTTACCTTGCGGCATGAAGATCAACGGGACCACCAGTAAAACGCTGCATTTTGGGCCATACGGGCCTCCTAAAGTTTTCGACTTGGTTTACGCGAATGTTCGGTACACCGATCTGTGAACAAGTTATTCAAATTAGGGCCTAGCTTGCCAGCCCAACTCCCGGTGAAATACAGGTGAAATACAGCGGAATTTGCCGGCAGTTCTAGTGTTGGTTCTTGGCTTTCTCCTGAAGATTGTACAGTACATTGATCGCTTCCAGAGGGGTCAGGTTCGGCACGTCCAACGCCCGAATCTCGTCCATTAGTGGCTGGGAAACATCGAACAAAGGCATCTGCTGGGAAGGTTTTTTGCGGGAGCGCCGCAGCCCGCCGGTACTGCCAGGGGTCACGGTCTGTTCTAGGTCGGCCAAAATCTCCCAGGCCCGGTTGACCACGCCCCGGGGCAGCCCAGCCAGCCGGGCCACATATACACCGTAGCTCTTATCGGCGCCGCCGGGGACAATGCGGTGCAAGAAAACCACGTCGCTGTCCTCTTCGGTAACGGCCACGCAAAAATTGCGCACGCCAGGAAACGTGCCTGCCAGTTGGGTCAACTCGTGGTAGTGGGTTGCAAACAGCGTCTTACATCCCAACCGGCTGTCATTGTGAATGTGCTCAATGACAGCGCGAGCAATGGACAAGCCGTCATAAGTGCTGGTGCCTCGGCCTATTTCGTCCAATATTACAAGTGACTTGGAAGTAGCTTGGTTCAAAATGGCGGCCGTTTCCACCATCTCGACCATGAAAGTAGACTGGCCGGTAACCAGGTCGTCCTGTAGGCCCACCCTGGTGAAAATCCGGTCGACCAAGCCGATGGTCGCATTGGAGGCCGGGACGAAGCTGCCGATCTGGGCCATCAGGGTGATGATTGCCACTTGCCGGATGTAGGTGGACTTGCCCGCCATATTGGGGCCGGTCAGCACCACAACCCGAGCGTCGTCATTGGACAAATGCACATCGTTGGCCACGTAGTCGCCGGAATCCAAGACCCGTTCCACCACCGGATGCCGGCCCGATGTAATATAAATGGTATCGCCAGCATTCAATTGAGGCCGAACGTAGCCGTTTCGTACCGCCACCTCGGCTAAGCCAGCGAACACATCCACCCTGGCTACAGCGGCGGCTCTCTTGCTTACGGCTTCCGACGCAGAGCCAATCTGAGCGCACACTCGACGGAATATTTCTCGTTCCAGTTCCTCCAACCGTTCTCTGGCATTTAAAACCAGTGACTCGTACTCCTTGAGTTGGGGCACAATGTAGCGTTCGGCATTGACCAGCGTTTGGCGGCGAATATAGTCTTCGGGCACTTGGGGTATGTTGGACTTGCTTATCTCGATGTAATAGCCGAATACCTGGTTGTAGCCAACGCGAAGGTTCTTGATGCCGGTGCGTTCCCGTTCCTTTTGTTCCAAGCCAGCAATGAAACTGCGGGCGTCTCTGGATGCTCGTTTTAGCTCATCCAATTCATCGGAAAAACCGTCCCTTATCACGTTGCCGTCGCCCACATTGGCAGAAGGCTCAGGCGCAATTGCCCGCTCAAGCAAGTCCACTACGTCGGGTAAATGAGATAACTCCCGGGCCAGCCAGGCTAACGGGCCCAACATTTGGTTGGCGCTGGCTTCTTTCGGGTTCAAACTTTCGTTGGCGCTGTCGTCGTCCGCGCTGGGATCATTGGCATCATTGGCACCACGGGGAATTCCTTCGCCGGAGGTCAACACTTGGGCTAGAAAGGGCAACGCTGTCAGGCCTTCTTGCAGGGACTTTAGCTCTCGGGGCAACACGGCCCCTGCGTTAACCCGGCTTAAAATCCGCTCCAAGTCTGGAATACGGGCCAAGGTAGAGGCTGCGTTGGCCCGGCAGAAACCGTCGTCGAAAAAATGCCCCACGACATCGAGCCGTTGTTCCAATTCCGGCAAATTCAAGAGGGGTTGGCCCAGCCACTGGCGCAGCAGGCGACCGCCCATAGGCGTCTTGGTGAGGTCCAAGGTGGCAAGCAAAGAGAAATTTCTACTTTCGGACCTACCTCCCTGAAATAATTCCAGGTTGCGCCTAGTCTGAGAATCCAAGGCCATGAATTTCTGGGTTGAATAGACCGCCAAATTAGCCAGTTGCTGTTGGCCCGTCTTTTGCGTGGCGGCCAGATATTCTACGATTGCGCCAGCTGCTTGGACCGCGAGGGGCATGGACTCACACCCCAACGACTCCAGAGTCAGGAGGCCGTAATGATTCAGCAATGCCTGACTGGCATCGTCAACCCGAAAGACATTTGGATCATAGGGTGTAATACGGCGGGTGAAGCCTTGGCCCCCGTTTTCAGTCCACGTTGGGGCATCCTCGGACTCAGGGACCAGGATTTCAGCGGCGGCTATCCGCTCCAGTTCCATAGGCAACTGGGAGAAGCTCAATTGGGTCGCGGAGAACTCTCCGGTGGATATGTCGACGTAAGCCAGCCCCGCCTGCTTCCCTTCCTCCAGACCATCCTCTACCACCGCCGCCAGGTAGTTGTTCGTGGCTTGGTCCAGTAGGCCCGGCTCTAAAAGCGTACCGGGAGTAACCACCCGCACCACGTCCCTCTCCATCAAGCCCTTGGATGCTGTGGGCTCGGTTAATTGCTCGCAGATGGCCACCTTGTGGCCTTTCTTAACCAGCCGAGCCAGGTAAGTGTCCAAAGAATGGGCGGGTACCCCGGCCATGGGTATCCGCACGTCTTTGCCCATACTGCGGGACGTCAGGGTAATCTCTAACTCTCCGGCGGCCAACTTGGCGTCATCGTCGAAGGTCTCATAAAAATCTCCCATCCGGAAAAGAACGATAGCATCCGGGTAGGAACTTTTGATTTTCAGATATTGTCGGCGAATCGGTGTCAAAGCTTGTTCATCTCGTCAGTACATGTCGTTCCAGTCACTCAGTCGTTCCAGTCACTTAGTAGAAGGTTCCGCTTAAGAGTTCACGAAGAATCCACCCGCAATTCTAACTCAACGGTCAAACAAAAACGCAGCCACCGGAGGTCATTAAGCCGATGGCTGCGAATTACTTTTGCTTGGTAATACCAGGAGGAACCCGCACGCTGATCTGAATCATCTCTGTGAGTTTCATTCGTGGTATAGAGGGGTTACTCTTTCCAGAACCTTTCCTCCTTGAACATCCAACCTTGAGGCACTACGATTTCCCTGACTCCTTCGATCATGCCAGGATGCCCGCAAGCGTAGATCAGCGTGTCATCCTGAGGCAGTTCGAACCGGTTCAGATATTCTTCTGTGATGGCGTTGACCCGGCCCTTGGCCCCTTTCCAATCAGCGTTTCGCTCCTCGTTGGGTCTACTGACGGTTGGCACGAACTCCAGCAAATGGGGGTGGGTGGCCGCCAAGGCCGCCAATTCCACATCGTAAGTTAGCTCATCTTGATAGCTGGCGCCCAACAAGACGTAGAATTTGTGGTCTTGAGTCCCCTCAAGGTAGCAATTTCGCAGCATGCTAATTGAAGGGGCCACACCGGTCACAGTGGACACCATAAAGTGGTGGTGAACTCGCTGGTCTAACGTGAACAATCCTTTGGCTCGAGGTCTGATTGATATGCGGTCCCCGATTTCCATTTTGAACAACCTGGGGGTCAATTCCCCCTCGGGAACCAGTTCCACGAAGATTTCCAGCCACGGCTCGTGGGGCGCGGACGCGATGGAATACGCACGATCTATTCCATCCAACCCCAATGTGCAATATTGGCCCGGCTTGAATTTGAATGGGCCTTGCTCTGGCTGCAGCTTGATAACTATCAGGTCTTCGCTCACGTCCCTACGGTCCACCAGCGTGGCGGTAGGAAAACCTGGATTCGGCTGCGGCCTAGAACCGTCTACGTTTATCAGGGTCGCATCTTCATCCATTTATCGCTCCTTCGGTGGGATTGAGGTATGGGATGAGGCCGGTGGGCCCAGGTAACTTCGCTATGGCCACAACCGGTTCCCAGTTTGACGTTATGTTACACAAGCTCTGTTTATTAGTTCCGCACAAGGAGCCTGTCTACATCGGTTGAATTAGTTTTCGGTTGAATAGGTTTCCGTTTGGATCAGTTTCCGTTTGGATCAGTTTCCGGTTTTTAGAATTCTCGCCGGGCGTATGTTCAGGCCCGGTAATCGGGAGGCTGGGATCATTTCTTCGCTGGCCTCCAAGCCGGAAACCAGTTGCCCGAACAAAGAAGTCGTGGATATGACGCCCGGAGGGACCGAATTTACAATATGGGCCTGGCCGTTTAATTGGTACCCAACTCCCAAAACCTCCACAGGGTCGCCTTCCGCTATTCCCAGCGACGCAGCGTCTACGGGATTCAACTCCAACAATTCTCCCCTAACTATCTGATTGCGCTTGCCCTTGACCACCGTCAACTCGCGGTCCAATTGCTGCAGCACTCTCCCTGGGACTAGCCAGACAGGGAATTCTGGGTCGATGGGTCTCGCGGCCGACTGGAATTGAGGAGTCTCGACCTCGGCCTTCCGGTCAATGAACCCAGCGTCGTATAAACTCGCCGTGCCTTTGCTGTCCCGGCTAAAACAGGGCCACTGGATCCCGGGATGTTCCCGGCCCGAGTACAAGACCTGGGTGGGTTGAGGACTCTCCAACCTGGTGCGAAACACGATTCCGCCACCAGCGTCCAACTTGGAATAGGAAACTCCAGAGTAGATGGGTGTCGATTTGGCAATTTCGTCCATGACGTCGGCGGCGGACCCATGATCGAAGCCGTGTAAGTTCATGCGCTGCGCCAACTGGGAGATGATCCAACTATCCGGCCTGGCGCCAGGATTATTCGATAGTCCACTATTATCTTGTGGGGCGAGGAGGTTTCGCTTTAGCGATTTGGGTTTTTGAAGGATCGGCGAGAACCGCTGAATTCGGCGCTCCAAGTTGGTGAACGTGCCCTCTTTCTCGGCAAAGGTTGACCGGGGAAATACCACCGAAGCCCTCTGGGCAGCTTGGCCCAAAAAGCTATCTATAACCACCAAGAATTCCAAAGCTTCCAGCGCAGTGAGGCCGTCGCCCAGCTTGCCGTTGTCCAGGTTTGGGCTGTCACCGGCCACCAGCATGGCCTTCACCCCTCCCGTCGTTGCGTTGCGCAGCGCCTCTGCAGCGCCCACCCCGGCTGAAGTTGGAAGAGAACTGCCCCATGCCGACTCCAAGGCTTGGCGTGCTTCGTCGTCGTCCACCCTGGCATAACCGGGCAGGCGGTCAGGCAAGCAACCCACGTCCCAACCGCCTTGTTCGTTGGCGCCCTGCCGCAGTGGAAGCAGACCCGATCCGGGCTTGCCCAAGTTACCGGTGAGCAACGTCATGTTGACCAAAGCCCTAACGCAATCCCTCTGAGCCCCATCGGGAATATTATCCAGGGCAAAAACTATGGATGCCGAATCGGGCTGACCGTATAACAGGGCCGCTTGGGCGATATCTTCCTCAGATACGTAGGTCTCAGCGGCGATATGGGACAGGTCGAGGCTGCGTAGCGCATAGAGCAACGTGGCGGGGCTTTCACAGTTTTCTTCGATCCAGTCGGTGCGCTCCAACCCTTGGTCGATCATGGACCTCAGGATTCCGCCCAAAAGCAGCAATTCCGTTCCGGGCATCGGCCGAAGCCAAAGTTTGGCGTAACGGGTAAGCTCGACCTCTCGGGAGTCTATAACCACCAGAGAAGCAGAACTCTTGGCAGCCCGCTTGATGGGCACCCCAACCACGTTATGCTCTTCGGTCACGTTGCAGTTGAAAACCAGGATGCAGCCGGATTTTTCCAAGTCCCAAATCGAGTTGGTGGCGGCGGCATACCCCAAGGACCTTTCCAAGCCCAGGACCATTTCGGACTGGGTGTTTGAAGTCTGGTCCACATTGTTGGATTGCATCGCCACCCTGGAAAACTTTTGGGCCAAGTAATGCTCTTCGTTGGTGCAGTCCGGTGCGGTTAGCAGAGCGAAGGAGTCGCCCCTATATTCGGCAAGCCGGGTAGCGACGTAATCCAAGGCTTCATCCCAGGTCGCGTCTTCCAGCACGCCATCCCGGCGCATCAGCGGCGTCTGTAAGCGTCCGGTATGGTTAACGAACTCCAAGCCGAACTTTCCTCGGAAGCAAGCCTGCCCCCGGTTAGACGGTGCGTTTATTTCCGGAATAGCCCGAACAAAGCCTCCTGAAGCGTTTACTTCCAGGTTTAGCTGGCAACCCACCGGGCAAAGGGGGCAGATAGCCCTTCCGGTGCTGGCCGGCTTTTCCCATTTGTGCTCGGTCTCGACCAATGCGCCAACCGGGCAAACATCAATGCATGCCCCGCAGAACTCGCATCCCGACTCGAGCAAAGACGTGCCGAAGGAGGTACCCACCAAAGCGGTGCCGCCCCGGTCGACGAAGCAGATGGCGTCGTCTCCCCGCAGTTCTTCGCATGCGCGCACGCACCTGCCGCAGACGATGCATAGGTTGTAGTCACGGTCATAAAATGGGTCGCCCAACTCCAAGGGGATATTCCGGTACTTGTATTCCAGGGGCGATTCCAGGTTCATTCCCATGTAACGCACAGTGTCTTTTAGCTCGCAACGCTCGTTTTTGGGGCAGGTCACACAGCGGTCGTTGACCGATACATGACGCAGACAAACGTCGGTGGGCCCGCAGATGTCGACCCGGTGACAGGTCAAGCAACCTTGCGGGTGCTCGGCAACCAGCATTTCCATGACGCTACGGCGCAGCGCCAGAACGTCCTCAGACTCGTTGCGAATCTTCATCCCATCGGCAACGGGCAATGCGCAAGCGGCAGGGAAGCCACGTCCCCCTTCAACGGCTACCACACACATGCGGCAGGCGGCAAATGGTTTCATGCCTGGGTGGTAGCAAAGATAGGGTATGAAAACGCCGCTCTCTATAGCGGCCTCCAAAACCATTTTTCCCGGCTGTGTCTTAACTTCGACGCCATCAAAGCTGATTGTTATATCATCGGGCATAAACTTTGCTCCGCCAAATATTCACGGGTCGCAGTTGATGGACCTTAGATACCGTCCTATAGCTCAACGGTCGACGGGTATCTTCGGTTATCAAATGACCAGGCTGAGGCTACAATGCCTGGCTCAAGTCGAAAACTCAGGCTACTCTTAGACCAATAGGGAAGCGCCGGGCGACCGGCGGCTTAACCGGGGTGAAAAACGAGGCTCCAGGCAGCGCCCAGTGGTGCACTTTCGGTCGAGGATATGGGTCTCGAACTCTGGGCCGAAGTGACGCAATGCCGAAGCTACCGGATTGAATCCCAGTTGGCCATGACCGCAAAGGGAGCCCGCCTGCATGTTTTCTCCCACTCGACGCATCAAGTCAAGGTCCTCGGGCTGGCCTTGCAACTGGCAAATACGTTCCAGAACCTCCAGCAAGTGGCTCATCCCCATGCGACAGGGAAAGCACTTGCCGCAGGACTCATATTGGCAAAAAGCGATCAAAGCCCTGGTCAAGTCAACCACACAAGTGTCTTCATCGGCAACGATGAACCCACCCGAGCCCATGATGGCGCCAGCGCTGCGCAGTATTTCGAAATCCAGCACCACATCGATGCTATCGGCGCCCAAAACACCACCCAAAGGCCCGCCGGTCTGGACCAACTTAAGCTGCTTGCCATCGGGCACACCGCCAGCAATTTGGTAGATCACGTCTTTAAGGTTGGTCCCCAGAGGCACTTCGACCATTCCGGTGTAGTTTAAGGCCCCGGTCAGGCACAAAATCGCAGTGCCCGTGCTCTGGTCGTGACCTATGCTGGAGAACCACTCCGCGCCCCGGGACACTATCTCCGGAACATAGGCCAGAGTTTTAACATTGTTGATATTGGTAGGCTTGCCAAAAAGACCGCTCTGTGCGGGAAATGGCGGGCGGAAACGGGGCATGGCCCGCTTGCCTTCAATGGCCTCCATCAACCCGCTTTCTTCACCAGCCACGTATGAGTCGCCGGTTAAAGCGATCTCAACTTCAAAATTAAATCCAGAGCCCAGGATATCTTTTCCCCATAATCCCAGCTCGCGGGCTTGCTCAACCGCGGCCCGGCAACGGTCTACAGGCCCGTCGTGGCCGTGCCTGATGAAAATATAGCCATTACTGGCGCCGGTGGCGTAACCGGCCAAGATTAAACCCTCAAGGAGGGTGTGAGGGTCGCTTTCCAGGATCGCTTTGTCATTGAAAGCACCCGGATCCCCTTCTTCGCAGTTGCACAGGATGTACTTTACGGGAGCGCCGGAACCGGCCAGGAATTTCCACTTGGTGCCGGTAGAGAATGCTGCTCCGCCCCGGCCTCTAAGACCGGAATCGGCCACTCGATTCAGTGTCTCTTCGGCGGTCATTTCCGTGAGGGCTTTCAGCAGAGCCCGGTAGCCACCGTTGGCCACATATTGGTAAATGTCAAACGGGTCGATGTTTCCGGCATTGCGTAGCACAATGCGCGTTTCCAAGGCGCGCATGGGGTGCTGGTCCAAATTCGGTATGCCCTCAGGCTGGTTATCGACTTCTTGCGGTACCCCTTCTTCTGTCACAGTGCCCTGTGTCAACGTGCCCTGAAGAACTCCAGGCAAATAGCCGAGAGCAAGTTCAGCATCGGGGACCCCGCCAGCGACATGGTTGACGATTATTCGTCCCGCTGTCTCAGGGGTGACGTTTCCGTAGAAGATTCTGGGTCCGCCGGGGAGTTGGACATCTACTAATGGCTCGGCAAAGCAGAGGCCGATGCAACCGACCTGGCTGATGTTGGCTTGGACGCCGTGTGCTTCTAACGCTGATTCTAAGGCCGCTTGAACCGAATCGCAGCCAGCGGCCTTGCCGCAAAGAGCGCTGCCGATTCGGATCCACGGCCGGTCCCCGACGGTCAAATCATGCCAGCGGGTCTGAGCCTCGACTACGATTTCTTGAAAGCTACTTGCCAACTTGAGTCCTCAACTGATGTCGTATCCCTTGGGCCTCCTAGGAGGTATCTGGTCTAGGTACTAGACGAATCTAATCGAACAATGAGTTTGGCGTTAACTCGTAAGCAAATCGGTCACACGCTGCCGGGCCGCTTCCGGAGAAAGACGCCCCATTAGGTGATGGTCGATTGATATAACCGGTGCTTGCGAGCAGGCGCCCAAACAGGTATTTAGGCGCACGGACAGCTTGCCGTCCGGGGTGTCGCCCTCGTCGGATAATCCACTGGCTTCCAAAACCGCGTTTATCACCGGCATGGCCCCAACCAAGTGGCAGGTCGAACCCCAGCAAACTTCTACGCTGTGCCGGCAAGGGGGTTCAAAGCGGAAGTTGGGGTAGAAAGAGGCTACGGCCCAAACATCGTTGACGGTGTGGTTGGTGAATGAAGCAACCTGTGCCACGGCTTCCTTTGGGATATAGCCCAGTTCATCCTCGACCGCCAGCAAAGAGGAAAGGACGGTTAGAGTGGGCTGGGTTTGACCGTGAATGGCATCGGTGATCCGCTGTATCAGCCCATCCATGTGCTGGGCTCCTGAGCAGGGATAAAGTTAAGAGGTCAGAAGGCTGGGAGGGAGTTACCAAGTTCGTGAATTTGGTAACAAACAGTCTTCATCGTAACACAAAATCAGGAGTCATATCAACCGTGAACATCGGATATTTGTGCTGGATTAGGCGTATCGGCAAAAGGGACTGCGCTCTCCGATAGCCCCCATCCAACGGGAGCGGGAACCCGAGCGGTAACCAGGCAAAGCAATCGCTATTATAGGCAATTGGCAGTCTAGCGCAAGGCAAAAATAAAGAGCGGTTTTTGCCACTCCTTATCTTTTTACATATATCCCTGACGGCCCGGCCCAACCTAAGCTGGGTCGCCGGTTGTCTCAGTCGCCGGTTGTAAGGTACCTACTCCGTGGGCCCGGTGTTGCTGCCCAACAAGATACGCTCTACCTGGTCGGCGATGCTCTCCGCTCTGGCCCGGCATTCCTCGTCGGTCAGGCTGGACAGGGGATGCTCAGCAACGACGAACTCGTAGTCGGGCACACCCATCATGCGTGTCATAGCCTTGGCGGTATTCAGGAATACGTGAGTTATTATGGACGCGGTGGGTACTCCCAGTCTCTCCATCTCGATGCCGTCGTGCACACTGCACGAACTGCAGGAGCCTCAATCACCCACGCCGGTTATGAGAACGTCCACCTTATCCAGCGCTTGCTGAATAACCTCCGGCTTGGTGGGCAGTGAAGCGCTATGCTTGCTCAGCATAATCACCTCTTTCAAGCCGTGTTTTTCGGTCAATATATTGGCCAACTCCTGAAGCACTTTGTCGGAGTTAGCCTTGCTGTTCTCCAGCAGACCTAGGGTCTTGCCAGCCAACGATTGAGGCCGGTCGTTCAACTCAAAGTCGCCTTGGGCTAGGTCGGTGCCTTGCGGGTTTATTAACCGCATGTTTCGGACGGTCACGGTCTCAGCCATGCTTCCTCCACTTTAAGCTATATAACAACTCGCCAATAAGTTAGTACGAAGTTGGTTCTATGATACACGGCGGACGCTACTTTGCAAGGTGGTTTCGGGGGTAGTAGTCTACTAAATCGCTCCGTTAGTTTAGCTCAAATGCGGCGTTCATCAAGTTGCTGGGTAAATGCGGTTCCAGGACCATTTGTTAACTTCACCCAGTAGATTTACGCCAGATGGACGCCAAATTGTCCGCGTTGATTCAACAGAAATCCCAGCGGATGCTGCCGAAGTGTCCGGCGGATTGACTCGCGATTTACCGGCCTGCTGGGTCGCTGTTTGTGCTAATTTTCGGAAGTATCAACCCCACTATGAGTAAAGCCCAGGCGCCAACCGCGAAAATAATAAAGCCGGTGGTGAAACCGCCGGTCTGGTCCCGCATTGCGCCAACCACGATGGGGGACAAGAACATGCCAATGCCGGACACGGTGACGAACGTTCCCCAAACCACCGCAACCTTTTCCGGCGTCATGCCCGGTATTTCCATGGGCAAGGAAAGCAACGTCGGCGCATACGACCACGAACCGACGCCCAACAAGATAATGGAAACGTAAATTCCAAATGTGCTATCTATCAGGAATGAACCCCAGCCGCCCAACCCCAGCAAAAGTCCGGGGAAAATAAAAAATGGCTTCTTTGCCGCGAATTTCAGCGGTAGAAATCCCCCCACCAAGACTGCGAACACGCCTACGAAGGGAAGCAACCCGGTGATAAATCCCGCTTGGGTCAGTGACATTCCCCGGACCTCGTTGTAGAAGGTTGGCAACCAGCTGGTCAATGCCGTGTACTGCATGAAAACCAGGGCATCCGCCCCCACCAGCAGCAAAATTGTACGGTTCCGGAGAACGCTGAATATGTCTTGTAGCGATATTCCCCCACCGGTAACCGGTGTGCTGGCTTCGACCTTGCCCAATATGCCCCAAGCGACCGCCCCTAACATTGCTATGCCGCCAAACACACTCAATGAGGCCTGCCAGCCAACCACATTCGCAATGGGAGCCGCCAGGGAAACCGAAAGGGCTACCCCCAAGCTCAGAGCAGCAATATCCAGACCGTTCATTATGGTGATTTCCTTGGGCCGGAACCATTGCATCAGCAGTGGCCCGGTGGTCGGAACGATGGCGCCGAAGCCGATACCATAGGCCACTCGGAGCAAGAGCAGAGTCTCGAAGTTGGGCGCTACTACCGATAGCACCGAAAGCCCGATCATAAACCAGCTTAGAAAGTACATCCGTTTCAGGCCGAACCGGGCGGCAAGTATTCCCCCAGGCAGGCCAAAGAAGGAGTGGACCAGCAGCGCCAGCGCTATCAGTAGGCTCACGGAAGCCCGGCTCACTCCAAAGTCATCAATGATCAGAGGAAAGAGAGGCGCTACGACAAAAAAGTTTATCCCAACCGCGAAATGAGCAAAAAGGATCAACCCGGCAATGACAAACCGGTACCGAGGGCGCGAGTTGAAGAGGATGCGCACCCTGCCACTGACCGTGGGAAAGCTGGCAAGGCTCACGAAAATGATCCCGGAGGCCACTAACAGCAAGCCGACAGATATCATATCGTTAGCATTTTCAAGTGTTGGTTTTTGCTGCGGACCCGGGAATTAGCCAACTACGTTCTTCATCCTGGCAGCCTGGACTCAACCCAACTGGAAGCTAGGACCCGTTCGGGGATGATCCCAGGTCAGCGCGAATCCGGCAAAAGTGTTGCTTTTGGATTATAAGAGGGTGGGAACAGGTTAACAGCACCAGTCACGCAGTGCGTTCCAATGCCCGCAGTTGCTCGGAAGCTGAGGGCAAAATGGGTCTTTCGGCAAAGATGAATAATGCGGCGCCACAAGCTCCTAATACCGCTAGTATGAGGAAAGGCAGGGTGTAACTTCCCCTCGAATCGAACATGTTGGCTGCAAATAATGGAGCCACCACCATGAACACATACAATGGCGCCAAAGAAGCACCGGTAATGGTGGCAAATGCCTTCTGCCCGAAATAGTCTCCCCTGATGGCGACGGTTAATGGGTTACGGCCTCCCACACCAATGCCGTAAACTACGGCAAACAGGAACGCCATGTTCGAACTATCGACCAGGACCGCCATGGCGAACCCTCCGGCCTGAACCGCAGAGAAAAACGCGATGGCCAAATGTATCGGAACGCGGTCTCCAATGTAGCCGCCGATCAGTTGGAAAGCGAGCCCAACAGCCATCAAAGTGGCCCATGCGTTGGCAGCCATCTGGAGAGACAGACCTTGGTCCGTAAGCATGGGAACCATATGCACGGTCATGGTTGCGATCAGCATTGACGACAGGGCATGGCCGAAGGTGATAAACCAGAAAGCGCGGGTACGCAACGCCTGACGCACGGTGAAACCGCCGGCTGGCGCGACCGCATCAGCACCAGCCGCGGTTAGATGGGCGGGGTCATCACCGGAAATATCAGGGACGCTGTCGCCATCGGGAAGTAACCCATATTGTTGGGGGGTGTCTCTTATCAACCGGGACAGCGGCCAGGCCGCTACCACAAAGACCATTCCAATCCAGAACGCCGTCCCTCGCCAGCCAATGTTAGCCGGGTCTACAGACCACGCCAGCATTGGAGCCGTCATCACCCCACCCAAGAAGTAGCCCGCCCCGGCGATTCCCATGGCGCTGCCCCGGCGCCGGTTGAACCACCGGTTCAATGCGGTCATCAACGGAAGCCAAGCCCCGGCCGACGAACCGACCATTATGACCACAAAGGAAAGGTAAAAGACCGCAAGGTTCGTACTAGCGCTAAAAAGGATGAATCCCAGGCCCATCAATGGAAAACCGAGCACGATCATTCGTCGGGGCCCAAGCCGGTCAATCAGGTAGCCGATTATCGGGCCAATGAGGCTCCCTTGGAACTGGGCCAGTGAAAACGCTCCGGTGATTTGGGTGCGGCTCCAGTCAAAATGTAACTCCAGTGCTTTAACCCAAACTCCAGTGGCGCCCCAGACAGGGCCGCTGGAAGCGGTGTTTATAAGCAAGGCGTAGCCAACCATCTTCCACCCGTAGAATAGGCCACGCGCCTGGGTGCTGAGGGGCGGATAACTGGCGATGGTCATGAAGATGATTCCAGAGGTCAACAGCCAAAAACCGGCAGCAGTCATATTGTCTCTAAATTCACTTCGTACCTAATCGGAAACACGCTGGACAGGGGACACGCGCCCAATTTCAAGTGATGGGCAGATCAGGCTATAACCGAGGACCTTCCGTCTAAACTAATACCAACTAAACTAGGTTGTGTTGACATTTCAACGTAGCCAAATGAGCGTGCTGACGAAGTGGAGAAAGCCGAGGTAGGTCGTGGCGAGCTTGTCGTAGCGCGAGAA
>MUCU01000036.1 GCA_002817055.1 SAR202 cluster bacterium Io17-Chloro-G7
AGGTGGATCGAATAAGGGTAGGTTGAGCATGCGAATAGGGGTAATGGGCGCTGGCAGCATCGGCGGCTACTTCGGTGGCATGTTGGCCCGGGGCGGGAATCAGGTAGCTTTGATCGCCCGTGGTGGACACTTGGCCGCCATCTCCCAACGTGGCCTGAAGGTGGTCAGAGACGAGGAAGAATTCACAGTCCATTGCGATGCGACAGATGACCCTAGTCAAGTTGGGGCGGTTGATCTGGCGCTGCTGACCGTCAAAGCCTACCAAAACCCGCAGGCGTTCCTGGCAATGCGACCCATGGTCGGCCCGGAAACCACCGTCTTGTGTTTGCAAAATGGGATTGATACTTATCAGGATGTGGTATCCGCCTTCGGGAAGGAAAGGGTGCTCCCAGGAGCCGCTTACATAGATGCAGGAATACAAGAGCCCGGCGTGGTAACTCAGACCGGCTCGGTGGTGCGCATCGCCTTCGGTGAACAGGACGGGAGTCTTTCGGATCGGGGCGCCGCAATTGCGAAATTGCTCGAAGAGTCAGGAATTACCGCCCAGTTTGAACAAGATATACGCAAGACGCTCTGGACCAAGTTCCTGTTCATCGCAACTATGGCGGGAGTGACCAGCCTATCCAGGGAAACGTTGGCCCAGTTGATGCCTCGCCCCGAATGGCGGACTGTCATTGAGGGGTGCATGCGGGAAATCGAAACGGTGGGCCGGGCCGATGGTGTTGACCTGAACGTGGACATCGTGCCGGATACCATCGCCTACATGGAAGAGTCCTTGGGCCAGATGCGCGCTTCCATGCACGCCGACATCATTGCCGGGCGCCCGCTGGAGCTGGAGGCGCTGAACGGTGCTGTGGTTCGGGTTGGCCGCGAGGTCAACGTTCCAACGCCGATCAACGGCCTCATTTACGCTATGCTCAAACCCTTTCTTCTGGGCGGCTTTGACAAGACCTAGGCGCAGCATTAGGATGGCCTAAGTCTTGGCATAGACGCATAAGAGCCCAAATGAGGTTATCGATTTATGGACGCAACCATCGTATCCCACATCGCTATTTGTGTTCGCGACCTGGACAAGTCGTTGGCTTTCTACCGCGACATACTGGGTATGCATGTTACCTTCGACCAAATACAAGATACCAGCCAGGGCGGGTTGCCCAATATCTACAAGCATCCGCGCAAGACTCGACGCACCGTGCACGTGCGCTATGGCGAAGGGCATACTTCACCATCACTAGTGCTGACTACCCATCCTGGCGAAGATGCTGATGGTGGGCCGATAAAGCTGGACCAGATAGGCATTAGCCACCTGTCCTTTACTGTGAGCGACGTCAAGTCATTGGGAGAGGAGTTGGTTTCCAAAGGAGTGGGGCTAGCGGCCCCGATGGAGGCTTTCACCAGTCCAGACGGCCGTGTCAGCAGCATATTCGTCTACGACCCAGACGGCATTTTGCTTCAGTTTGATGATCACGGCTAAAGCGCCTCTGATAATCTGCACTGGTACAAAATGGAAATAGCTCTACTCCGAACCATCACTCTGAATCGTGTCGAAGAATGGCTCAAACGGTCCAAAAACATGATTGCAGCAGCGACAATGCTGTAAGGACCCACCTGAAGGAGGTAACATACCATGGAAGCAACCGGGATTTCGCATATTGCGGTTTGCGTGCGTGACATGGATAAGTCATTGGCCTTTTACCGGGACATCCTTGGCATGGTGGCTACCAAGGACCAGATCGAGGATACCAGCACCGGTGGTTTAACCCACACCTATGCACACTCCCGAAAAACCCGGCGAACCGTGCATCTGTCCTACAGCGAGGGCCAACCAACTTTTCTGGTGATGACCAGCCACCCCGGCGACGCAGCCGACGGCGAGCCCATCAAGCTCGACCAAGTGGGAGTTAGTCACGTTTCCTTTAGCGTGAATAACCTGCGAGGTCTGGCGGACGAGTTAATCGCCAAGGGCGTGGAAATCGCTGGCGGCATTGAGGCCCTTTCTGACGCCCAGGGAAATGTTCGGACCTTTTTCGCCTTCGACCCCGACGGCATACTGGTCCAGTTTGACAGCGGCGTCGCCGCTTAGGCTTGGTCGATTGTGGTCAGCAGCCATGCCGACAGCCATGACCTGGACAAACTAAACCGGTGGCGACAGGGGTTGGCCGAGGCCGGGCCATCCCGGTTCCCGGTCTATGCGGTATTCTTAGTCGGGCTGGAAGACCGTGGGGCTCATGACGTATTCCGGGAATTTCGATCCAGCTTCGAAGAACGCGACGTCCCTTATGAGAACCTGGTCATTTTCGGTCAACACGGGGTGTCCAAAACGTTGCAGGGTCTGAGCACTGCCTTTGGAACATCCCAGACCGATATCCCGCTGCTGGCCTTGTTCTCCAACCCGAATACCCGGGAGTTCCACACACTTCCACTAGTCGAGGGCAACTTCAGCGAAACGGGGGGAGGAAATCTGTGGCGGGACGTTCTGAGCCACATAGAATCAGCTTCGGATGCTGGCGTGAAGACCATGGGGTTGGAGTCGATGACAGAAATTACGACACGCTCGCTAAATGAGATCTCTTTGGAGGCGGTATTAAATAGCTCGTCAATGCGGCAACCATAGCGAAACCAGCAACGCGAAGCCAGCAACGCGAAACCAGCAACGGATAATAAAAAAGGGCGCTCTCACAGCGCCCTTTTTCCTTATCAGCCCATTGGTCCGTGTTCCTAAGTTACAACTCCGGAGATCATCAATGCGCCCCACAGCACCAAGAGCGATCCAGTAGCCCTGCTCACACGCTCAGCGCCGGGGACGATCTTTTCCAGCAAAACAAATGCTGCCAGCGCAGCAATCCACAATAGGTTCATAACGCCCAACACGAAGAGGAGGAGCATTAGCACCCAGCAGCAGCCAACGCAGTAAATGCCGTGCTTCAGGCCCATTTTCAGCGCTCCCCCTGGGCCTTCGCGCCAATCGGTCATCAAGAACGATAGGGGCGAGCGGCACTGGGTAAGGCAAGCGTATTTCAGTCTGCTCCACTGGAAGATTCCCGCTGTCAACAAAAGGCCTCCGCCCAAATAGCCACTGGTGCTTCCTCCCATCATTTTGTCCAACAGGTCGTTGGCGTGAAGGCCCCAGTTGCCCACCGTCGCAACGGCGGCGAAACCGAGCCAAATCGTAATGTATCCGGAAAGAAATATTCCGGTGGACACGTAGGGACGGGATTGCTCCTGCCTTCTCCGGTTGACGGTGGCGAACAACAACAGCATGGGGGCGGCGCTGGGGACCATCATCCCGGTCATCATGACCGCCCACATCAGGAACATCAGGTAGAAATCGCCAGCGCTCCAAGAATTCAGTTGGGCCATGGCCATATTCATGCCGTCGTTGTCTTGGGCCAGGAATACCAGGTAGCCCCAAGCAATGCCAGCCACGGCCACAACGCCCGCCATGACCACCAAACGGTCGCGCTTGAGGACCGTTTCTATTGGACTTTGAGGCTGAGGGGGACCTGAATCCTGATGTGTTGCTGATTGCATCTACGTTTACCTAAACCGGCACATGGCGGGTAATGAGCCGCGTAAGGGGAATCCAAATAAGAGTTAATTTAGTGTCAGTTTCTGTCCCCTGTATTCGAATTGGGCGAACTCGCCGTATTTGCCCGAGTGCTCGTGGGTGAATCCGCCGCTGAACCAGTACACCGACGTTGATCCCAATTCGGTGTCATTGGAAGTAAAGCCGGTGCCTTTGACCAATCTTAGTTCCTCGGTTTCCCCAGTCACAGGGTTCTTGATGGAGGCCAGCCCTATTTCCAGGACGTTTGGCACACTCACCCGGCTGGATAAACCGTCGATAACGGTTTCAAAAGGAGCAATTATGGGCTCTAGCTCCGTTTCCGACACACTTGCCAGTATTTCAAAAGGGCCTCCGAACTTGCCGCTCAGTAGACCAAGGAGGGCGGCCCTTTGCCCTTCGTCGGCCTGTTCGTCGACGATTTTTTGAGAAGTGCCCTGTCCCAGGTGCATGGCCCCCGGCGACTCCCCTACCCAAGCCACGCATAACCCGTTGAGATTCACATCTCCGAACCGGCCTTCCCGGATTTGCCAAACGTAGGCGCCGTGGCACGGCCCGTAGGTGGGAGGCGCATCGAAATTACAAGGGCAGCCCCAATCGCAGTTGCAAGCTCCGAGGATGCTGCCCTTTAAATGCCAGGTGGTGTCGTTGTTCTGGGCCATGACAGTCCGATTAATATATCACCAAACGACGATCCATCGAAGTGATCACCGAAGTGACCACCTAGTTCCCGTAGTCGACCTCGCAGACAAACCCCGCCTTGTCTGGCCAGGAGAAATCCAGTTCTCCAAAGGAAACCTTGCCCACTTTGGCGGAAACCACGTCGGCGTCTTTGAAGATGAAGCCCGATTCGTGTATAACCTTTATCCCCTCGGGTTCGCCGGTTACCGGGTTCTTGACCGGCTCAAAGGCAATGGAAATGTTGTCGCCTACTTGGACCGTGCTATTTTTGCCGTTAACTTCGAATGTGAATGGAACGAATTGGGGCTCGAGGAATTTGGAGAAAGTGGTTGCCAGTATCTCGAAAGGCAACCCTCCTGCCGCACCCGAGCCTATCTGGATCAGGGCGTCCCTTTGCTCAGGGCTCGCCTTCTCGTCAATAAAAATGGCCGCTGTGCCGTTACCCAAGTGGATTGCCGCAGGCCAAGTGCCCGCCCAGGCAAGGCTCAAGCCCGCCAGCGACACATCGCCGTAGCTGCCGGTGGTGATCCGGTAGGCTCCAGCTCCTTCACACCAGCCTTGGGTTGGCGGTGCCTCGAACTCGCAAGGACAACCCTAATCGCAGTTGCACACCTGAAAATAATCGGCGTGCCAAGACCATTTCACTTTAGATTCCGTAGCCACGTTTTTAACTCCGGTCCTTTAATTATTAGGCTACTCTTAGGTGATGCATCAAATATACCAGCAAGTGTATGCTAGCTGTTTCCGTAGTGAATTTTGGCTACGAAACCGGCCTTGTTTGGCCAGGAGAAGTTAAGCTCACCACAAGGAGGATTTCATTTCCTTAGCGGAGACGACTTCGGCTTCCTTGAAGAAGAAACCGGATTCGTGTATCACGCGGATTCCTTCCGGCTCGCCGGTTACTGGGTTTTTAATGGGTTCGAACGCCAGAGACGCAGTGTCACCCATTTTCGCACTGCTGTTTTTACCGTTCTCGTTGAATTCAAAGGGTACGAATTGAGGCTCCAAGACGTTGGATAGCGTGGTAATAATGATCTCGAAGGGGCCGACACCCTTGGCTTGACCGGTTAGAATTTGCAATATTGCGTTACGTTGGTCGTCCGTGGCCCTTTCATCAAGGTAGGGTACGGCGGTTCCATTTCCCAAATGCAATGCCTGGGGCCAACGGGCAGCGACGCCAAAACAAATGCCGTCCAACGAGACGTCGCCGTAGCTGCCCTGATTAATGCGCCAAACCGAAACGTCCTCACAGAAACCTGATGTAGGCGGCGCCTCAAATTCGCAAGGGCAACCATAGTCGCAACTGCATGCTTGGAAATAGTCACCGTCGATGCTCCATTTTACTTCAGTAGTCATTTCCCTCTCCTCATTTTAATGCTGAGCTTCATTTTAACTCTGAGCTCCAATAGCAAATGCCTATGATCGGATAACCATGGTCTCCATATTACCGTCACAGACAGAGGTTAACCCCACATCTTCACAGCGAACGGATTATATTCGCCTGAACGGTGTGTGTATAGAGCTTTTGCGTCAATAATCCGAGATGCTCAATATTAACGACCACTCCCCATCTGGGGCGGTTTGGTGGGTATTACCGCCTGCATAAGCAGGAACAGGAGCGCGCCTTTTCGAGCCTTTTTTCGTATAGACCATCATTCTCATAGGGGCTCATAGGCGGGTATGCGTTGACCACGGGCTTGGTGGGGGTTAATATGATGCGGGTAAAGCTGAAGAGACGCTTGCGATCGGGTTCCCGTTCCAAGCAAAAGCTTTCCAATTTGTGGGCACCATCTACAGCCACCGGTACTAGTCGATTAAGGCCGCCACTTAGTTGATGCTGGTGTATGCGGGTGTTACCATAACGCACCGAGGAGGTGGGCCAATTGGAATGGATTGATTTCGCAACCCCAAAAACGATAAGTGAAGCCGTGGAAATGTTGGCTTCAAAGGGAGACCGGGCCAGGGCGATGGCCGGTGGTACTGACGTTCTGGTGCAGCTGAGAGGCGGCCGCCGCACCGCTGATTTGGTCGTGGACGTCAAGGGTATTCCGGAGTTGAACGAGTTGTCGTACAGCGCCCAGGGCGGCCTGACGTTGGGCGCGGCCGTGCCTTGCTACCGGATTTATGAAAACCAGGCCGTGATAACCAATTACCCTGGACTGATCGACGCCGCATCATTGATAGGGGGCATACAGATTCAAGGCCGGGCCAGTATCGGCGGCAATTTGTGCAATGCCTCTCCCAGCGGTGATTCCATACCGCCTGTTATTGCCTTGGGCGGTGTGGCCAATATTGCCGGTCCCAACGGCACCCGCCAAGTAGCGGCTGAGGATTTCTGCACCGGACCAGGGCGAAGTGTCCTGGAGAACGGTGAGATTCTAGTTTCCCTGAGTTTTCCGGCGCCGCAAGCCCATTCTGGCGCAAACTATCTGCGGTTTATACCCCGAAATGAAATGGATATTGCTGTGGCCGGCGTGGGAAGCTCGGTGGTCTTGGATGCCTCGGGCCAGAACATCGTGTCCGCACGAATTTCGCTGGCGTCCGTTGCCCCAACACCGCTGTATTGCCAAGATGCCAGCGATAGCTTGGCTGGCAAGGCAGTTTCCGAAGCAGCCATACAGGAAGCCTCGGAAAAGGCAATGGCCGACGCCAAACCCATTGATGACATGAGAGGCACGGTACGGCAGCGGGTGCACCTAGTTGGTGTTTTGACCCGGCGCACGCTAAATAACGCCATTGAAAGGGCCAGAGGTGGATAGATATGCCCAGAGTTACACACGTTCAAACAACAATTAACGGCGAAGAGGTAAATTTCCTCTGTGAGCCCCGTCAAAGTCTGCTGGAGTGCCTTAGGGACGTAGTGGGCATGACGGGCACCAAAGAAGGATGCAATGACGGGAACTGCGGCGCATGCACCGTAATATTTGATGGCCGCATAGTAGATTCGTGCTTGGTGCTCGGCGTTGAAGCCCAAGGCAAAGACATCACAACAATCGAAGGGCTGGCGTCACCGGAGGGACTTCATCCCCTACAACAGTCGTTTTTGGAGCAGGCCGCCCTCCAATGCGGTATTTGCACACCGGGATTCATTGTTGCGGCCAAGGGGTTGCTGGACCAAGAGCCCGATGTAGACGAGGGTAGAGTGAGACACTGGCTGGCAGGCAACCTTTGCCGTTGCACCGGCTACGACAAGATCGTTCGGGCGGTGTTGGACGCCTCCCAAAAAATGAAATAGAAGCAGATTCAAGGGGGTGAGCCTGTGGTCTCCAACCCAAGTGAAGCAAATGTAGTCTTGTCCGAGGTCGAATTTGATGTGGTCGGCAAACGGCCCATTCGACCGGACGGTGTGGATAAAGTCACCGGGCGAGCCCAGTATGGTGCTGACTTGAGCCTGGCGGGCCTGCTGCACGGTAAGGTTTTGCGAAGCCCGCATGCCCACGCACGGATCAAGTCCATAGACACTTCCAAGGCGGAAGCCCATCCCGGGGTGAAGGCGGTCATTACCTCCAAAGATTTGCCCTTTGCATCGCTGTCCAAAAAAGACCTGGGTGGCGATTACATGAGGCTGAAGTTTGCCAGCGACCATGTGTTGGCCAGCGACAAAGTCTTGTACAAGGGTCACTCGGTGGCGGCCGTCGCCGCCAATAATCCCCACGTGGCCGAAGAGGCCATTAATCTAATCTCTGTGGTATACGAGGAGTTGCCGCCCGTTCTTGACGTTCTTGACGCCATGAGAGACGACGCTCAGTTACTCCACGAGGACCTGCACACCACTGGGCTGGGCGAAACTTCCGAGAAACCCAGCAATATCGCTGCCCACCTCCGTTACGAGAAAGGCGATGCGGCCAATGGGTTCGCCGCAGCCGATGTGGTTGTGGAGCGAGAGTTCCGCACTGCCGCCGTTCACCAAGGCTACATCGAACCCCACAACGGTACGGCGTTCTGGAACACCGACGGTCAGTTGAGCGTTTGGACCAGCACCCAGGGTGCGTTTGCGGTCCGGAGTTCCGTGGCCGATGTGCTCAGGCAGCCGGTTTCCAAAGTAAAAGTAACCCCTATGGAAATCGGAGGAGGGTTCGGCGGAAAAATTACAGCCTACCTGGATACCATTGCGTCCTTGTTGTCCCAAAAGAGCGGCGCTCCGGTTAAGTTGGTTATGAGCCGCACGGACGTGTTCGAGGCCACCGGTCCGGCGCCGGCCACTTGGATGAAAGTCAAGATCGGCGCCACTAAAGAGGGCAAGTTTACTGCCGTTCAGGCCAATCTGGCTTTCGAGGCCGGGGCATACCCGGGCTCCCCGGTCATGCAAGGGATGCTGTGCGCATTTGGTTGCTACGACGTTGAAAACGGTCTCTTGGATGGTTACGACGTGGTAGTCAACAAGCCCAAGACCGCCGCTTACCGAGCGCCGGGCGCTCCTCAGGCGGCATTTGCGGTAGAGTCGGTAGTAGATGACCTAGCTTCCCAGCTTGCCATCGACCCAATAGAGATTAGGTTGCTGAATGTTGCTAAAGAGGGCACCCGGCGCATTGAAGGTCCCGTGGCCAACCGCATCGGTCTGGTCGAGTGTCTGGAAACCGCTCGGAACCACCCCCATTACAAGAGCGAGTTAGGATCGGGTAGCCGGGGCCGGGGCGTGGCCTGCGGATACTGGATGAACCGGTCCTTCAATTCGAGCGTGTCCATGACCGTAAACTACGACGGAGTGGTCAGCCTGATTATGGGTTCGGTGGACATTGGAGGCACCCGCGCTTCCATTGCTCAGCAGACAGCGGAAACCCTGGGCATCGCTTACGAAGACGTTAAACCCACGGTGGTGGACACTGATTCCATTGGCTACACTTTCATCACCGGCGGTAGCCGGACATCCTTCGCCACAGGCTGGGCAGCCATTGAAGCCGCCGAAGAGGTCAAGGTGCGGATGATCGCCAGGGCCGCCCGCATTTGGGATACCCCTGAAGATAACGTGGAATACGACAAAGGCGTGATTCAACACAAATCGGACCCGGAATTGCGCATGACCTTCAAAGAGTTGGCCCGCCAATTGGCAAGCACAGGCGGATCAATTGCAGGTAGTGCCAACGTCGAGCCGGCAGGGGAAGGCAACGGCTATGCGGTCCACTTGGTGGACGTAGAGGTCGACGCCGAAACGGGAAAGACCGACATTTTGCGCTTTACGGCGGTGCAAGACGCAGGCAAAGCGGTACATCCCAGCTACGTAGAAGGACAGATGCAAGGCGGTGCGGTACAGGGCGTCGGTTGGGCCTTGAACGAAGAGTACTTCTTTAATGACCGGGGCCAGATGATGAACTCGAGTTTCCTGGACTACCGGATGCCCACATCCCTGGATCTGCCAATGATTGACACCGTAATCGTTGAGGTGGCCAACCCAGGCCATCCATATGGCGTCCGTGGGGTCGGCGAAGTAGCGATCGTTCCGCCCATGGCTGCCATAGCCAACGCGGTGCGCGGAGCAGCAGGGGTGCGCATAGACAGCCTGCCTATGACCCCCGGCAAGATTCTGGACGCCCTAGAGGAAAAAGGCAAATAACGTCGGTAGTTACGGCGAATTAATTAGGTAGCCTTCTACGATGACTCCATCGAAGAGGGGGTAGATAGACTAATTGCGGCAGGGGCGGCTTCAGCGTTGCCCCTGCCGCTCTTGATTGTCGGGAGAGTCGCGGTGCGCCCCCTTTGCCGTGCTGGGCTTCCGTTCTTGGAGCCAGATTATTGGATTGTTCGCCGGTTAGACTTTGGGTTCAACCTCGGCTTTTGGCAGATTCCGGGCCACCGATTGTGATCTGGCCTGCTCGTGATATTGACCACTGGTCACCGTCATCTTGTCGGACTATTACAAAGTCACCAAAGGTGGTCAGCTGTGGCCGGCTGTGGTTGGGTGATGACTCGGAACAACCCACGGACGACTGGAACAGCGTCAACCGAGTCTGGCAGCACCCGCATTGTTGCCGTATATTAGAGTCATATACTACAACTTGACAATTCCACCAAATTGGATGAGGGTTAAAGCAGATGGCCGTGAGAACCTTTTCCCAACCCGTTACCCACATTGATGAGCTGCGAAGTATTATTGGAGTTCCACAGCCTATAAGCGTTAAGAAACAGATTTCAGACCTTGACCGGCACTGCTGCGCATTTATTGCACTCTCTCCGTTTTTGCTAATCGGCACATCGAATGGCGCTGGCAGATGCGATGTGTCACCCAAAGGCGACTCTCCTGGTTTCGTGCAGGTTCTCGACAGTGAGACCCTGCTTATCCCCGAGCGTCCGGGGAACCGGCGCGGCGATACCCTGGTTAATATCCTGGAGAACCCCCATGTGGGGTTGCTGTTTATGATCCCGGGAATAGAAGATACCCTGCGAGTGAACGGACGGGCCACCATCGTTAAAGACGAAGAACTGTTGGACCTGACCGCCCATCAGGGCAAGCGCCCAGTGTTGACTATAGCCGTCCACGTCCAAGAAGCGTTTCTCCACTGCGCCAAGGCCTTCAAACGCAGCAATTTGTGGGACGCCGATGCTCAAGTGCCCCGAAATAAGCTCCCATCCCTGGCGCAAATGGTACTTGCCCATACTAATCACGAGGTTTGCTCGTTGGACGAGTTAGAGGATTACATAAAACAGTCTTACGAAACTCGACTATACTAGCTAGGCCTAGGGATTTGCCCAGTTCTTGTTTGCTCAAGACAAGCTATAATACATTTAGAGTGCCTAACAGAACCACAGTCCCGTGGGCAATGAAGCGAAATTCAACGCCACATCCTAGTTGGGTTTTACCCACTCGGGACTTTACCCACGTTGGTGTCGGCGATTGAATTTGAGGCGTTAGGATGCTGCGGTTCTGTTACCGCTGTTTAACCTGAGCGAGGTGTCGAGAAGGTGGCGACAGTATTCATCCCCACCATGCTCCAGAAAATGAGTGGTGGAGTAAAGCAGGTCGATTTCGAAGCCAAAAACGTTCGTCAGGTCATCGAGGGACTCGAACGATTGTATCCTGGAATGAAAGACAGACTGATCGAGGAGGGAGCTATAAAGTCGAACCTTGCCGTTGCGATCGACGGGGAAATAGCTCGGATGGGCTTGCTGGAAAAAATTGGGGAAACCAGTGAGATACATTTCGTTCCCGCCATAGGCGGCGGCTGGGATTAGAACATCCACATAATGACACCTCTTTGCCGTTGACGCAGAATTTGGCGGCTCATAGAATTGAAGTCGAACAATTTCTGCTGGGAGCGAATACCGTGGGCGTGTTGAATTGACCGGGGAAAAACCCAATAGGCGAGTGGAAACTCTGGTTTCGGCGGGCGGCGTGGTTTGGCGGAGAGTGGATGGGCATGTTCAAGCGGCACTGTGCGGTCGCTCATTGCGTTCCCAAGCCAGCGGTAACGATGCTCAGGAAGAGTGGGACACCTCGAAAACCGAGGATTTCCGTTGGAGCCTAGCCAAAGGCACGCCAGACCCTGGCGAAACCCTAGAGCAAACGGCTTTACGGGAAGTTAGGGAAGAGACAGGTCTTGAGGTAGAAATAGAATCGTCCCTAGGGGCTATAGAGTATTGGTTCGTTGGGCGGGAACCCGGAGTCCGATTCCACAAGACTGTCCACTATTACCTAATGAACCCAATCGGCGGGAGATTTGACCTACATGACCCGGAATTCGACGTTGTGCAGTGGTTCACCTCCGAAAAGGCGCTGGATATTTTGGCATACGCCAACGAGACGGAAGTCTTGAGGCGAGCTTTAAGGATAATAGGGGACCGATAGCTGGGTCGTTCGTGCCTTCCAATGAATCAGTGTGGTTCCAAAGATATCACTGATATGTAGAAGCCAGTTATATCTATTAGACAGTTCTCTTCGGGTCCATAACGAAGTATTCGGAGGTCCCGGATCTAGCCAGGATTTCTAGTCCATGGCACCGAAAAAATGTCCCGAAACGGTTTCCAATGAGGAAGAGCGATATGGTTCAGCTCCAAGGCGCAAGGGTGATACTAAGAGACAAGCGGTTGGAGGACGCCGAGCAAGACTACATCTGGCGCAGCGACCCGGAACTCGCCCGGCTGGATGCAGCCTATCCTCTGACCATGAGTTTTGAACGTTACTTGAAGATCTTCGAAGACCAACTCCGTTACCCAACACCTGGCTCCCACCACTTCTCCACCGATACCCTGGATGGCAAGTACATTGGCAACTGCATGTACTACGACCTGGACAGCGTCAATATGCAGGCTGAACTCGGCATTGTGATAGGCGACCGGGATTACTGGAGCAATGCCTACGGCTATGATGCGGTAACGACGCTGCTCGACCATATGTTCACCGAGAGGAATCTTAAGCGAGTCTACCTGCACACGTTGGAGTGGAATAACAGGGCACAGCGTTGCTTCCAGAAGAGCGGTTTTAACCCGGTGAAACCGGTGCGCCGCATGTCGCTGGATTTCCTGCTTATGGAGGTCCTGAGGGAAGACTGGCTGGAAAAGTCGGATGAGCGCTTATCTGCCCGGTGGAACTTCCGGGACAGTGCTGCTCCTAAACAAGAGACCGCTAACCAACAAGGGCTGGTCCAAAGCCCTGGCACCGATTAGGAGCAAAGGGCTAAACCCGATTCAATTTGGTCAGTTATGCTCCTAGTTTCTGCCTTATCCCTTAATGTGTTCCGACGGGTTCACCACTAACGGAAAAGGGCGGCAATAAAGCAGCAGATGACCGAAACCGGGACTCAATCGTCTTTCCTCAGTTGATCCTAATTCATTCCCCAACTTCCCACTTGACCTAGTATTGCCTCCTATTTTTCTTAGGCAGCACACGGTGCTTCCGCTAACGGACCATAATCATTTGGCAACGTTTGAGATTCTGCCGTTGTTACTCTGTTTAACCTCTCTTTTTTAACCTCTCGGCCAATAACTGACCTCAGTGACCTCGATCATGATGATAGAGGTTTCTAGTAATTCATAGAGATAGGCTTATTGCTACTCCCCGGCCAGGTTCAAAGGTAGAACGCTTCCTGTCTCCACGGCACTCCCCTGTGACATGCTTTCCAATTTGCGGTCTTGGTCTGTAAATCCTCCCGCGACTCATTTGGTCCGCCTGCGCTCATTGAAGAAAGATGGGAGTGTGGCGGTGACGACGGGCCTCGATGGGCAGCGGCGCGAGCCTGACATGAAGCTTGGCGTTGCCATCACGGCTATCCTCCTTAGCCAATCCCCCAAACCAGCCAAACTTTTGCACGTTGCGATTGCTGGCCGAAATTGTCGAAATCAAGCCATAGCAAATAAAGAAAGGGTGAAGTATGCCCTTTTACTTGGGCATGACGCTCGCTTTATGTGCCCTTATCAAGAAGATGTAGACCCCACGAGAGTAGGCCACTTGAGCGAATCGGCTGCCAATTTACCCGCATCATATCAACTTGTAACTCAAGATTTGATTGACCCACATCTGAAATTTCTCAACGAATTGCGATGGCTTGGTTGCCAAGGCCTGATCATCGCTTTCGGGCTTGATGATATGGCTCTGTCGTTATTCGGCGCAATGTTGTTCGTGGCCTATGCCAATGGCGCCAACGACAACTTTAAAGGGGTCGCAACGCTTTTCGGGAGTCGCACTACCGACTATCGCAAAGCTCTGGGGTGGGCCACAATCACCACACTGGCTGGCTCTGGCGTAGCGTTATTGCTCTCGGGCGGCCTGGTGGAGGCGTTTAGCGGCAAAGGATTGGTTTCGGATGCATTGGCGCAAGATTCTGCGTTCCTGATGGCAGTCGGGCTTGGAGCCGCCGTTACTGTAATGCTGGCCACAGTGACCGGGTTCCCCATTTCTACAACTCATGCGCTTATTGGCGCGCTGGTCGGCGCAGGTCTTGCCGCAGTGGGCTCTGTTAATCTTGGGCAGCTAGGCCAAAGTTTCTTCCTTCCGCTGGCGGCTAGCCCGATTATTAGCATTATGTTGACGGGTACCCTGTACCCGCTGTTCCACAAAATGCGGTCGCGGTTAGGCATTGAACGGCAGATGTGCCTGTGTGTGGACCGTAGGTCACCCCAGCCAGTAGTTATACAGCCAAATGGTGCGGCCATCCTGCAAGCCTCTGGGATCGTTCTAACGGTCAATCAACTCAGCAACTGCGTAGACCAATACAATGGCCGGTTATATGGCATTGACACCCAATGGCTGCTCGACCGGCTCCATTTTTTGTCTGCGGGGGCCGTTGGCTTTGCCCGTGGGCTCAATGACACGCCCAAGATTGTAGCTTTGTTAATTGCGGCTACAGCACTGGGCGCACCACTTTCCGCGGGTATGTTGGCTGTCGGCGGAGCAATGGCGATTGGCGGATTACTGAGCGCTCGAAAGGTAGCCATGACCGTGAGCGAAGGTATTACCCCCATGAACCCGGGGCAGGGCTTGACGGCCAACATGGTCACTGCGCTTCTGGTTGGAGCGGCTTCGATCTTTAGCTTGCCGGTATCCACCACCCACGTTTCCAGCGGGAGTTTGTTTGGACTCGGTGTAGCTAGCAGGCAGGCACATTGGCCGGTCATCCGCAAGATCGTCTTTTCCTGGTTAATCACCCTCCCGCTGGCGGCGGTAATTGCTGCTGTGGTTGTTTGGGTGGTTGGCGCATGACCAATTGCCACTGGTCACAGAGCCAAATGGACACCAGCTGATGTTCCTGCCCACCTTTGGCGCCGACTGTCAAGGGCGGAGAGAAATTGTACCAGCAGGGCGGAGCAAAACTGTACCACTGAACGGCGCGGTGTGAGTATCAAAGTCCCGTGGTCTGTAAGAG
>MUCU01000037.1 GCA_002817055.1 SAR202 cluster bacterium Io17-Chloro-G7
GCGGCTCTGCTTTGGTGTGCTCAAGAGCGGTCGGCCCTTCGATCTTTCTTTGCATACTGCTACTTTAACCAGTTGACTTTTAATACGGCATCTAAGCAGTCTCTAAAATTGGACGTCACGAGCGGCCCTCGTATGGCAATAGTTTTCGGAGACTGCGTTGCCCGTGGAATTGGGCTATGGTATACTCGCGTACTAAGCCAACCAGTATGAGAGCGTGGGGACAGGCACGGCCAGGAGCATCGAGAGACTGGTCGGCATTCAGGCGTCCTGCCTGGCATGCCTCATAACATTGTTACCAAATAACATCCGATGCTAGTAAAATAACGATATCGTTTTTAGTTATAGGATAGGAGAAAAATAAAGGTAGGTTTTATGGTACAGTCCGTCGAGCAACCAGCGGAACCACAGTCGGCGCCGGAAGCGGCACCGAGATTTGCGGAAGTCGCGGAGCAAGTCGTAGCTCCACGCCCTGCGCCGATACGAGAGCCTCTGACGATGAAGTCACTTCTGGAGGCCGGTGTCCACTTCGGACACCAGACGCGCCGCTGGAACCCCAGAATGAAGCGCTACATTTTTACCCAGCGCAACGGCATCCACATTATTGATCTCCAGCAAACTCTTGGCATGATCAACGAAGCCTACCGGGCCATGACCCAGGTTGTGGCTGACGGTGGAAAGGTTCTTTTCGTCGGCACCAAGAGACAAGCTCAGGAAGTAATTGCCAGCGAAGCCGAACGCTGTGGAATGTGGTACGTAAACCAAAGATGGCTGGGTGGCACTTTGACCAACTTCCGGACCATCCGCACTCGAATCAACTACATGCTCGAGTTGCAACAGAAGAGAGACCAGGGATATTTCCGGGTTTTGCCTAAGAAAGAAGGAGTAAAACTTCGGGACACGCTGGCTCGATTGGAAAAGTACTTCCATGGCCTGCGGGACATGGGGGAAGTGCCGGCCGCCATGTTTGTTGTGGATATTGGAAAAGAAGATATATGCATCGCCGAAGCCCGCCGGATGGGCGTGAAGATTTTCGCCATCGTGGACAGCGATTGCAACCCCGATTACGTGAACCAGATTATTCCGGGTAACGACGACGCCGTTAGGTCTATCCGGTTGATCACGGCTAGAATGGCCACAGCTATACTCGAAGGCACTGCCGAGCGTGAAGCGAGGCTCCAAGCCGAGAGAGAAGAACTGGAACTGGACGCGGTTGCGGAAGAAGAATTGGCAATTTTGGAAGGCACCGATCTAGGCGATCAACCCCTGCCTCCGACTCTGGAAGGATTGGAACAAGAATTTCAGGCGGCGGCCGAGGTCGCCAGTACGGAGCCCACCGCCGTAGCGGTGGAACAAGCTCCGGCCGCTCCCAGTGCCGTAGCGGAAACCCCAGTGAGCGCATCCCCGGTCGTTGCGGCAGAAGCCTCCGTGGCGCCTGCATCAGAAGTGCCGCCAACCGCGGTGGCAGAAGCCCCGGTCGCGCCTGCACCAGAAGCGCCGCCAACTCCGGTGGCAGAAGCCCCGGTCGCGCCTGCACCAGATGCACCCGCTACGCCGGTGGCTGAGACGACCACGATTGAGAATCAGCCTGACGTTGGTGGTGCAACTCCGCAACCTGAACCGAAAGCTGATAAAGAATAACCAGGTGACCGCAATTTGGCCGGAGGAAAGCCAGGTCAACTGAACTAGGAGGTTAAATTTGGAGGTCACCGTAGATCTCATACGGGCCCTGCGAGATAGGACAGGGGCCGGGGTTATGGAATGCAAGAATGCATTGGAAGCGACCCAAGGGGATATTGAAAAAGCGGTCGAAAGCTTGAGACAGGACGGATTCGCTCAAGCTGCCAAGAGGACCGATCGGGCTACTAACCAAGGATTGGTGGAGTCCTACGTGCACACCGGGGGACGGGTGGGAGCATTGGTGGAACTAGGCTGCGAAACCGATTTCGTGGCGCGAACGGCAGAGTTCAAAGAACTGGCCCATGATATTGCAATGCAGGTGGCTGCGATGGGCCCCGTCTATGTGGACGAGAGCGATATCGAAGAAGGGGACGACCGCCCGGCGGCTCAGGTAAGTTTGCTTCGGCAACCGTTCATAAAGAATAATTCTTCGTCGGTTTCCGAGGTAATACAAGAAGTCGCTGCCAAACTCGGCGAAAACGTTCGTGTTCTTAGATTTACTCGTTTGGCCTTGGGGGAATAACTGGCGCCTAGCCATCCGCGGAAGGCTCGATACAGTCGAGTTTTGCTGAAAGTAAGCGGCGAGTCCCTTAAGGGATCTGCCGATTCTGGCATTGAACCCAGCGCTGTTGTCTATTTGGCCCAGGAAATTGGCCAAATTCATGATATGGGTGTCGAGATAGGGGTAGTGATCGGGGGTGGCAACATCTGGCGAGGCGAGGCTGCTGAATCCCGAGGAATGGACCGGGCCACCGCCGATTATGCGGGCATGCTGGCCACTATGATAAATGCTCTGGCCCTTCAAGATGGGTTGGAAAAGCGCGGCATCACTACGCGCACCCAAAGCGCATTACAGATGCAAGCCGTCGCCGAGCCCTATATCCGCCGTCGTGCCATTCGCCACCTGGAAAAAGGGCGCGTGGTATTGTTCGCCGCAGGCACAGGCAACCCTTTCATGACCACCGATACCGCTTCGGCGCTGAGGGCCTTGGAAATAGGCGCGGAAGTGTTGTTGATGGCTAAAAACAATGTGGATGGGGTCTATGATTCTGACCCCAACGAAAACCCTAACGCTGTTCGGTTTAGTGAATTGGATTACATGGATGCGCTGAACCGCCGGTTGGAAATAATGGACTCCACCGCCGTCTCGCTTTGTATGGACAATAAATTGCCCATAATTGTTTTCGATGTGTTTCAGTCAGGCAGCATGGCCAGTATCCTGTCCGGTGATCCAGTGGGAACAATCATCAGCGGAAAGGAGTAATCATGGCAGGAAATCAGGAATCCGATAAAGAGCAAACCACCGCTGAGGTCTTAAAGGGCGTAGAAACCAGGATGGACCGGGCGATTCATGCTTTGAACCGGGACTTGGCTACCTTGCGAACCGGTAGGGCAACACCGTCATTGATCGAAAACATTTCGGTGGAATACTACGGTACTCCCACCCCGCTGAACCAAATTGCATCAATATCGGCACCCGACGCTAGGGCTATTATGGTACAGCCATGGGACAAACAAGCCCTTCGCGACATAGAAAGAAGCCTGGCAAAATTGGATATGGGCTTCAACCCTTCCAATGACGGGAACATGATTACTGTGCCGATTCCGCCTCTAAATAAAGAGCGGCGCCAAGAACTGGTGCGCTTGCTGAAAAAGAAGTTGGAGGAAAGCAAAGTTTCTGTCAGAAACGTGCGTCGAGACGGCTTGGAGTCGCTGCGAAAACTGGAGAAGGACAAAGCTATTTCTCAAGACGAAAACCGTCGGGCGCAAGACCAGCTTCAGAAAGCTACCGACGGTCACACCAAAAAGATAGACCAGGTAGGCACCGTAAAAGAAGCGGAAATAATGCAGGTCTAAGCATGACGGTCAGGACCGAATCGTCTGAACCGTCGGCAATGGATAATCACCAAAAACCATTAAAGGTGCCGGTTCACGTTGCCATAATCATGGACGGCAATGGACGCTGGGCCCAAAAGAGGGGCTTGCCCAGGCTGGCTGGACACCGCATGGGCGTAGACTGCATCCACGGTGTTTTGGAGACCCTGGGGAAAAAGGGTGTCAAGTACGTTACCCTCTACGCTTTCTCTACGGAGAATTGGAACCGGCCGACCGATGAAGTAGAAGGCATCCTCGAGATCATGCAGGATGCGCTCCAGGAACAGACCCAATCTCTGCATGAGAATAATGTACAGATTCTGCATATCGGCAAAGCGGATAGGCTCAGCCCCGAGTTGGAAAAAGCCATAAGTCACGCCCAAGAACTTACCTGCGCGAACACAGGGGTGACACTTAACTTCGCATTTGACTATGGTGGACGGGACGAAATCTTGGAGGCTGTAAAACAGGTAATCAGGGACCAAGTCCCGGCCGAAGATATCGACGAAGCCTTGTTCAGCAAGTACCTATTCACTGCCCACTGTCCGGATCCGGACCTGATAATCCGGACCGGTGGCGAGCTTCGAATTAGTAATTTCTTGCTATGGCAGTCGGCTTACAGCGAGTACTACCATACCTCAACATTGTGGCCTGATCTGGATTCAGCCGAATTGGAGCGGGTTCTGGAGGCGTTCAGCAATCGCCAGCGGCGCTTCGGCAGGGTGACTCCCGAGGCCTAACGATTGCTCCAACGGACGATCACCGCTGCGGTCGGAATTCCTATGGTGGCCGCGTCCATCTGGTTCGGTGCCCCGTGGTTGACTGTACTGATAGCGGTGGTGGCGGTCCAAGGAGTCCGCGAGTTCTACCGTCTGAGGCCGAAAGGCATCCCTCCCCTTCCATCGGTATTGGGAGCAATCTGGGCAATGGCTTTCGTTATAGGCGCCCAGGCCAGTTCCAGCTTAGGCAACTTCTTGGTAATCTCCTTAATCATTCTGGCCGTCGGCACCTTCGTGTGCCTGCTCTGGTTCATCGCTTACTACACCGCTGGCAAATCCCTCACCGCATCTTTATACCTACTCGCCGGCCCGGTATATATCGGCTTCCTCTTGGCCCACAGCCTTGTATTGTGGGAAATCGGAGACCCTATCGGAGACTCGGTTGGAGACTCACTGGGAGACTCTATTAGTGGAGCCATTGTGGTCTCCGGTCACGCAGGCCGGGACTGGTTGCTCCTGACCATACTGATTGTCTTCGCCACCGACACCGGCGCTTACCTGGTGGGCAAAGCGTTTGGCAGCCGGCCACTGGCCCCGGTCATCAGTCCCAACAAAACATGGGAGGGCGCCATTGGCGGCCTATTCTCCGCCTTGGTGATTGCCATAGTGGTGGGCTTCCTTCTGGACCTAACGACGCCCAAGTGGCAGCAGGTGGTTGTCGGCGCCACCGTGGGCGTGATCTCCCAATTTGGCGATCTATTTGAATCAAAACTGAAAAGAATGTCCAACGCCAAGGACGCAGGTAGTATAATTCCAGGACATGGTGGAGTTTTAGATCGATTGGATTCCGTTGTCGTGTCAATCCCGGTGGTGTACTATCTTCTCTCAACCGTATTTGACCCGTAAGATAATGGACACACCGTTATTTCCTAAAGTCGGGACCGCCAAAAATTTCGTTACAACAAATCTTTAAGCCAGAAAAGATTTAACTATGAAAAAAATAGTAGTTCTAGGTTCGACAGGCTCGATTGGCCGCCAGACGTTAGACGTTGTAAGGGCATTTCCCGAGGACTTTGACGTGGTAGGTTTGGCCGCCGGAAACAATCGGGACTTGCTGATGCAGCAGGTCAAGGAATTTAAGCCCAGCTATATTTACTGCACCAACCGTCCGGAGAGATGGCCCGAGAAAGTCGACTTTATCCCAATGGCAGAAATGGTTGCACTGGATGAGGTGGATTTGGTCATGGTGGCGACCATGGGTAGTGTTGGCTTGATTCCCACCTTGAACGCTTTGAAAAATGGGAAGTTGGTGGCACTATCCAACAAGGAACCCATCGTTATGGCTGGCGAGATGATCAAGCAATACGAGGCCCAGTATGGCGGGACAGTGTTGCCGGTGGACAGCGAACCAAGTGCAATCTGGCAATGCCTGCGGGGCGAGGATAACGAAGTGCGCCGGTTGATGATCACCGGCTCGGGAGGCCCGTTCCGGAATACTCCGGTAAGTGAATTGGCTGCCGTCACACCTGAATTAGCCCTGCATCATCCAACTTGGAGCATGGGCAAGAAAATAACGATTGACTCTGCTACCATGATGAATAAGGCATTTGAAGTAATAGAGTCTCATTGGTTGTTTAAGGTGCCTTGGGATAAAATAGAAGTGGTGATCCACCCTCAAAGTACAATACATTCCATGGTCGAGTTTGAGGACGGTTCGGTTAAAGCACAGATGGGCCCACCGGACATGCGGTTGCCCATTCAGTATGCCCTCTTCTACCCGAAACGGTTTTTCAACGACATGATCCCAAAATTAGACATTAGCATTTCTCACTCGCTTACTTTCCAACCCATGGAGCCGGAACGTTATCCTTGCTTCGGTCTTGCTGTTTCGGCAGCGCAGCGCGGCGGCACCTATCCCACCGTCCTCAGCGCCGCCGACGAAGTCGCTGTTGGGGCCTTTCTTGATGGAAAGATTGGGTTCACCGACATACACCGCGTGGTGGACCAGGTTCTATCCGACCATCAAATGATGCCTGGGGCAGATGCCGAAGAGTTGTTGGAAGCCGACCGGTGGGCGGTAATAAGGGCCAGTGAGATAGCGGGCCGTTAGAAACTTATGGAAGCTGTCCTCATCGCCGTAGGCACCCTGGTTCCCATGTTGCTCATCTTGGTGGTCATCCACGAGCTTGGGCACTTCTTCACCGCACGGGCTCTTGGCGTCAAGGTCCTTGAATTCGGCGTTGGGTTCCCTCCACGGGCCTTCGGGATCTATACAGGCAAAACACGGGTGCTAATCGACCCATATACCCGTTTTGTCAATTTGGGCGGTCTGTCCGATCTGAGATTAGGTCAGAAGGTCAAGGTCTACTCCTCCGAAGATACTCACGGCAACCTGGTAGCCCGCATTATTGAAGCTCTCGGCCCCAAGCGCCCGTCTTTGGTAGCCCGTATTTTCGGCGGCAACAAGGAGATAGAGCTACCTGGTTACGGGCCCACCTCCGACGAAAGCGCCGTAGAAGACACTTCATTACAAGACCAGATTGACGACTCTGCCTACGAGGGTCTGCTAAAGCATGACGGCCCGGTCCGAGCCGTGGAAGCCGACGGTGGCTCTTTCCTGTTGGCCGACATGATGTACTCGGTCAACTGGGCGCCGCTGGGAGGGTTCGTTAGGTTGGCCGGGGAAAGCGACCCGGAAATACCCCGGAGCTTGGCCAGTAAGGGCACTGGTACCCGATTCCTGGTTCTGGTGGCGGGACCCTTGATGAACGCAGTTCTGCCCGTTGTGATCCTCGCCATCTTGTTCATGATTCCCCAAGATCAGGTTGTGGGCCGGGTCGTAATTTCCAAGGTTGCCGACGGTTCTGCGGCGCAAACCGCAGGTGTTCTGTCTGGGGACCAGATATTGCGAGCGGGTGGGCATAGCATCGATAACCGTAACGACCTTACCCGTTCCATCAACCTCAACGGTGGCGACCCCATGGAGTGGCTGGTTGATCGGAATGGATCCCAGGAGGTTTTTCGGGTTCGGCCTAGGTTCGAGCAACCGGCGGGAAGATGGCTGACCGGGATTTCCCTGGGGCAAGACACTGGTCAGTTAGAGGTGCTGCAAGTGTTCTCCGGCAGTCCGGCTGAAATAGCGGGATTACAAGCCGGCGATGTTTTGAGGAGGTCCGGAGGCCAAGGGATAACCGAGACCAGCGAACTGATTGATGCTATAAATGACAGCCAGGGTGCGCCCATGGAATGGCTCGTCGACCGGGATGGACAAGAACAAGTCTTTTCCGTCGCTGCCGAGTTCAATCAAGAAGGCGCAGCAATGTGGCTAACCGGGATAACCACCTCTTTAGTGGACCGTAGTGTAGTCAGCCGTTCCGACCCGCCTTGGGTCGCAATACCTCAAGGCTTCGTAAGCACCTGGGAGTCGATGGTGCTGATGAAGCAAGCAATAACAGGTTCCGTATCGTCGGGTTCCGCTCCCGAGTTTTCCGGCCCAATAGGCATTGCTCAGATCACCGGCGAGGTTACCCGGCAGGGTGGCATCCATGGCTGGCTCGCTATCGCGGTGCTGCTTAGCATAAACCTGGCAATTCTGAACATTCTACCCATCCCCATGTTGGATGGTGGTCGGCTGTTTTTCGTAGTCTTGGAATGGTTACGCCGGGGCAAACGAGTCCCACCGGAGAGAGAAGGACTGGTTCACTTGGTGGGGTTTGTGCTGCTGATTAGCGCAATATTGGTCATCAGCGCCAACGACATTACCAGGTTGGTACAAGGCGGCAGCTTCCTGGGCGGTTAAGGGTCGGTTAACGCCAATAACCTGCATCCACCTCCTTTCACCACTGCTCCACTTCGTGTAACATTGCGTTCAGCGCATTCCTAGGCGCGTGATTCCTACACGACCACAAGCTCGTTTTTGACAAGACCATCGCTAAGGAAATTTTTCGCTGACATATTGATTTACCTCGAGAAACTGCACAAATTGCATGACAGTAAACTTCTACGAGTGGAATGATCACATCGATCGCAACGACTTGGGTTTCGACCTAAAAGTTAGGGCAGGAAGGACTCGATTAAATAACCGCTTGAAGAAATTGCTAAGCAAGAATCCGGCGCCGCGGGTCTTGCCAATGCCGTTGAACCTTATCAGCTACGTCGATCTTTATGCCGAACAAGTTGCCGCTGATCCTGTAGCGGACATGAGAAAGATCTTCCTACGCTTGAGTGCTCGGGGGATGACTATCGGGGGGTTACCTACAGGATTTCCGCCTTTGGCCGTAGTTGCTTCTGACTTACGTCCCAATAATACGGCTATCTCAACGATTGGTGAAGGGTTGGTGGGTTGGTATTTGCAACAAAGGGGGCTGGTGGCACTCGCACGACCGATCGGCGACGGCCCCGATTTCATATTTGTTAGGTCAAGCGTTACAGGAATTGACACGATTCTAGTTGAGGTTAAGAGTACCCAACAATCTGGCGTCAAAAGCCAGATGAGCGACGCAGCAATTCCAAGGCTCCAGTACACCCTTAATTGCGCCACTGGGGGCAGCTACTTTTCGTGTTGCGTCATAGGGGTTATCATAAGGAACACCGATGACTTTGATGTTCTCAACCTTGAGATAGAACTAGCCTAGGAGCGGCTATGGGCATGAGAGAAGAGATTCAATACTTAGAGGAAAGTCCTTTCTACTTAAAGCGGAAAGGCGAATACGAAAAGGCTCTAAAAGCCTACGCTCACTTTTTTGCAGGCGCGCTGGCTGGCGAAAATCGGTTAGTGGCCGAAACCTGCTTTGATCAGATGTTCGATACACAGTTGTTAATTTATGCCAGGGATGAAACCCGCTTTTCGGGAGCAAAGCAACTGCGAGGTCGTCTTCGACAAGACATACAAGCGACTCTAAGAAAAGAAGCGGACGAGATGTCCCTATCTGTTGGAAAACTGTATTCTTCATGTTGGAGTAGGTTTATTCCTAATGGCCGTGGTCCTAGCAAATTTAATGTAGACCGGCGGTTGCTGATTCCCAACGAAATGCCAGAGAGTAGCGAATGATTGATAAGCGTCGTCCTACCAAACCTGTTTACGTGGGCGGGGTTAAAGTCGGCGGTGGCGCCGATATAACGGTCCAGTCCATGACCAAGACAGACACCCGAGACGTAAAAGCCACGGTCCGTCAGATCCATGCGCTGGAGGAAGCGGGTTGCGAGATTATCCGTAGCGCCGTGCCGGACATGGAAGCGGCCAAAGCCATGGCTGAAATCAAGAAGCAGATAAAAATCCCGCTGATCGCCGATATACATTTTCATTATCAATTGGCCTTGGAGTGCGCCAACGGAGGCATTGACTGTCTGCGACTAAACCCGGGAAATCTGCGGGACGAGGGCCAGGTCCGACAGGTAATTCAAGCTTCCAAGGAACGAGGGATTCCCATACGCATCGGCGTGAACTTCGGAAGTCTTCCACCGGTGGGCGGCATCGGACGCACCAGGGGATTCTCCCGGCATATGGACCTGGTAAACAAGCTACCCAAAGAGGGAGAGGTTACTACTGAAGGCGAGTACAGCGTCGTGGATCACATGGTGGCCACCGCCTTATGGGAGATTAGCCTGCTGGAAGAGCAGGACTTCGACAACATTAAGATATCAATGAAAGCCTTCGACGTACCAACCACTGTGGAGGCTTACCGCCGGTTGGCCAAAATGGTCCCCTATCCGTTGCATCTGGGCATCACCGAAGCCGGCACCAAAGAGTCCGGTTCCATACGCACGGCGGTGGGTTTGGCTGTGCTCCTCTACGAGGGCATTGGGGACACTATCCGGGTGTCTTTGGCTGGGGATTCGATTGACGAGGTTGCGGCAGGGTACGAAATACTGAAGTCCCTAAACCTCAGGCGCAAGGGCGCCGTGTTAGTTGCCTGCCCCAGTTGCGGCAGGGCCGATGTGGATGTGGTAAAGCTGGCCAATGAGGTCGATGCTTTGCTTAAGAAGAGCAACAAGGAAGTTAAAGTTGCCGTGATGGGCTGTGAAGTCAACGGTCCCGGAGAGGCCAAAGACGCCGACATTGGAATCGCTGCCGGGAACGGTCGGGCAATTATTTTCCGCAAAGGCCAGAAGGTGAAGGTTGTGCCCGAAGCAGAGATGCTGTCGGCGCTGATGGAAGAAGTGGAAATGACTGCCGTATAAACATGAAATTTACCCATTTGGTCAGTAAAACACTCCGCACCGACCCGCCCGAGGCCGAAACTGCCAGTCACCGGCTAATGTTAAAGGCTGGAATGATTCAGCAAGTGGCTTCCGGTATTTATTCCTACTTGCCTTTGGCTTGGCGCTCCATCCGTAAGATAGAAAACATTATTCGTGAGGAAATGGATGCCGCTGGTGGCCAAGAATTGATGATGCCAACGCTCCAGCCCATGGAAATTTGGGAGCACACGGGCCGCCGTTCCGCTTTTGGCGACAACCTCTTTACCCTGGAAGACCGAAGAGGCCGTCCCATGGTCTTAGCGCCAACCCACGAAGAAGCGGTCACCAGCATCGTTCGGTCCAACGTACAGAGCTATCGAGACCTGCCCGTCATCTTGTACCAGATTCAGACCAAGTTTCGTGACGAATTGCGCCCTAGGGCTGGCCTGGTCAGAGTGCGGGAATTCGACATGAAAGACGCCTATAGCTTTGACGCTGACGACGACAGCTTGGACCGGAGCTATCAGGCCATGGCTCAAGCATACCGGAATATCTACCGCCGATGCGATTTGCCGGTTTTGATGGCTGAGGCCGACAGTGGGGCTATCGGGGGCAAAGATTCCCATGAGTTTATACTGGCCACCCCCACCGGGGAAGACACTGTTATTACCTGCCCTGGCTGTGGCTACACCGCCAATGCCGAGAAAGCCGTCGCTGGTTTACCGGAACCTAAGTCCGAGCCCTCTCAGGCTTTGCAAGAAGTCAGCACGCCGGGAATCAAGACGATTGCCAGCTTGGCCGAGTTTCTTAACATTCCACAAGAAAAAACTATAAAGGCAGTCTTTTACTCCGCCGACGATGAGGTAATTCTAGCATCGGTGCGGGGGGACTTGGAGGTCAACGAAGTTAAGCTGAAGAATGCCCTCCACGCCACCGGATTGCGCCTGGCCACAGATGAGGAGGTTGCCGGTGCGGGGTTGGTCGCTGGTTCAGCATCCGCCGTGGGCCTGCAGGGGATCAAACGGATTGCTGACCCATCAATTACGAATGGAGCCAACTTTGTCGTGGGGGCGAACAAGCCCGACACCCATTTGACTGGGGCTAATTACCTGCGGGACTTTGAGGCGGATACGCTAACCGACATCGCGTTGGCTCAGCCGGGCCAACTCTGCCTCCAGTGCGGTCACGTTTTGGAGGCCACCCGTGGAGTCGAGGTTGGCCATATTTTCAAATTGGGCACCTTTTTCAGCGAGGCTATGGGAGCACTTTACTTGGATGATGAGGGCGAACAACGCCCCATTATTATGGGCTGTTACGGCATCGGGGTTGGACGCTTGCTGGCTGCCGCCGTTGAGCAAAACCACGACGAAAAAGGAATCCATTTTCCAATACCCATCGCCCCGTACCAGGTGCATTTGGTAGGCTTGAACTTGTCCGACGAAGCTGTTGCTGCTGCGGCCGATCAGCTTTACGCCCAGTTGTGGGGGCAGGGCATTGAGACTCTTTACGATGACCGAACGGACCAAGCGGCAGGGGTTAAGCTAAACGACGCAGACCTGATAGGCTTGCCAGTGCGTTTGGTGGTGAGTCCCAGAAACTTGAAGAATGACGTGGTGGAAGTAAAGGGCCGCAAGGACTCTGAATCTGAAACTGTGTCTACCGAAGAGTTAATTCCCCGCCTGAGGCAAATCCTGGCTTAGAACCGGCTTAATAATACACAGGTTTGCCTTCCCTAGTGCAGACACGGTTGCCAAAGGAACACGCGCTCTCACGTCGTCAATTAGCCATTGCCCCACTATGGTTGGCAAAGAAATCGGCTGCTAAAATCCCCGCACCTCTGCGCTTGTCCTCAAGCCGCAATCAATCAGTCGCAATTGGTAATTCTGCATATACTGCAGCTGAGCATTCCGGCTATTAAAACCAACCAATCAGGCCGGTGGCTGATTTACGGGGAAGCCACTGCGACTTGGGCCAGCATTACCCGTTGCCAAGGCGCTACAGCCGTTAGCCTGGACCTCAAGGGTTCTGCCGTGGCTTCAGGAATTTGCTGAGCATTGCAAGGTTCGCGCTGAGTTGGGGGGCCAGCTTGCGTTCCCGGGTGGAAGACGACAGCAGCAAAAGCAACCTCATCTGGGCCGCCAAGTCTGCCGCCAGCGCTTGTTTCGCCCCTTCAATGGTGTCGTGTTCCACTGGCACTCGAATTCCATTCAAGGGCAAGCTTTGTTTCGACTCTCCGGCCCAGTATTTGTCCAAGCTATCCAATATTATGATCGGTATATCCTTGACCACGGTGAAGGGCGCATCCGGCGGCGTGTCGGAAGGACGCAGTACATCAATCATGACCGGTCCAACATCACTGTGGCTAAGGTGAAAGGTCGCAGCGTTGGGCAAGCTGGTGGCAATGAGGCGCCAAGTCCAGTCGGGCGGGGTGCCCTGGTCCTTGCCCGGATGAATCTCCACCGGGCAAGCCAGGTCTTCAGCAATGAATCGGCCACCTGGCTCTGTCATCAGCCTTGCTCCGGCTTGGGCTGCAGTTCCCAAGCTGTGTAAACCTGGTCGGGCAGAGTAATGGGGCCGACGGCTTCCTCGTACTCCTTCACGTGTTTGGCAGTAAGCAGGGCTATTGCCTTTAGCATCTGAGGACTGACCTTAATCCTCGCGCGCAGAATCGGTTCCCGCTCTTCCAACTGCTCCCCGAAAAATAATACGGAAGAGTAAAGGCTGCTGAAGACGTGCATAGAATCGGCGTAAAATGTTATCGCTTCTCCGGAAAACCCCTCAGCCTGTTGAGTGTCCCCGGGATTTATGTAAGTGTCTTCATGGGGCACCTGGTCTTCGGGGGGAACGTACGGTCGTTGAATGATAGGCATGGAATTTCTCCTGTGTCATACAAAATACAAGGTGAAACCCACATTTGGGTCTTCATGTGCCTCTGCGGGTGTTACTCTCGAATTGGTCGAAGGAGCCCATCGGTCGCCTTGCGATTCGACGCTCGGCAAAACGGCATTGGTACCCAGCGCGGCTGGTACACAGGGGCCTAATAGGGGCTATTATACACGCCTCCACCATGCTCTTGCCTTCGAGTCCAATAATATAGCTCAATTCAGCTAAACTAGGTAGAACCAACGCGTGGGTAACGCAACCCATCGTTTGAGTCCGTAGCCGCACCCTATGCTGATAGGCTGCATCCAAGTAATCGACAACCACCAAGCAAGACGGCAAAAAAGAAATAGTTTTCACTGGAGTGCCCTCTTTTCGAGTTATCTCTTGCAGTCGCTTAGAGGAATAGAAATGTCAGAACTAACTGAATTCAGAAAATCCAAGGACGAGTTTTTCGCCACAGACGAATACTCTCCCCTCACACCCCAGCAACGCAAGCAGTTTCGCAGCCTCGAATACTATGACGAAAATCCTCAACTCAGACTTACTGTGCGGTTGAAAGAGTTCCCAGACCAAGAAAAGGAGCTCACGGAGATTGTAACCAGCACCGGCGATTCCAACACTCAAATCCGGTGGGGCAAGTTCAACTTCATAGTTGAGGACCAGGAAGTAAGCCTGACGGTTTTTCGAGGTGTTGATGAAGAAGAGTTCTTCCTGCCCTTCGCCGATTCCACCAGCGGCAGCGAAACATATGGCGCTGGGAGGTACCTGGACGTTGTGCCACTGCATGACGGACATTACCTAATAGACTTTAACTACGCCTACAACCCATATTGTGCCTACAATCCCAGTTGGTCCTGTCCCATTCCACCCCCTGGAAACCGGCTGAAGGCACCCATCCTGGCTGGGGAGAAAATGTTTCCCGACACTGGCGGGCAATAGCATAAATGCGTGCTAGCCCCAGAGCTGTTCTGTAGCAAGCTGCGGTCCTTCGGCCGTAGCTTTGAACTTGGCCCAAATTACGGTTCTCCAGCAGGCCTGCCGGGCGAGCCAAACTCCCAGCGTGGCTAGGAAGGATTCGTTCGGTGCTTCGTTTCATTTTCGTAGTCCTCCTGCTGTATGAGATGTTTCCTTCGCGCTGTCCGACACACGCGCGGATCGTACCATGATTCTCCGTTCTAGCTCACTGTGGAGCATATGTTCGGCAGGGCAATCGCGTCTTAACTAAGGAGCACCTTTAGGAGGTAGTCCTCGACCCATCCGGCTTTATGCCGTTTACCTTGGATACCCCGTTTGAGA
>MUCU01000038.1 GCA_002817055.1 SAR202 cluster bacterium Io17-Chloro-G7
AATTTCGCCCTTCCCCATCAAGCACCTCCACACACCTTTGGGGAAATCATAAACTAAATTTCAAACTATGTTCAAGTTTTGAGATAGTTTCTAAGTGCTCGAAGTAGTAGTTTAAGATGCGGTCCGGGTCATCCCGGGCCTCAAGAATTTCGGGAGGAAGTGGCAGCGAGTTGCCATTTAGGTATAAGGAGGTCAGGTTGGTCAGCTTCCCAATCTCTGGTGGCAGAGCTGTGAGATGGTTGCTAGCTAGGTCAAGTTTCGCCAGGTTCGCCAGTTTGCCGACCTCTGGTGGGAGAGTTTTGAGCTTGTTTCTAAACAGGAGAAGAATACTCAGCCTGGCTAACTCGCCTATTTCCGGTGGCAGGTACGCAAGAGCGTTATCATCAAGGCTAAGCTCGGTCAAGTTGGCGAGCTTTCCGATCTCTGGCGGCAGTTCTGTGAGCCGGTTCCCTCTCAAGAAAAGGCGTTTGAGGCTTATCAAAGCGCCTATTTCCGGCGGGCGCTTGGTCAAGCTTTCACCAGACAAGTTGAGCGACTCTACATCGTCCGCCGCGGCCTTTTCGATTGCTCGTAGCAATTCAATCTCATTCATATCGCCCCCTTATCCTTCAGGGCATTGTTCCTCGGTGCTTGACCGCCGTAACCTAGTTATGGCAACCCCTGGCGTGAATGTCCCAGACAGCCTCGACCTTTCCGTTGCGGATGCCGATGAAACGGTCCCAGCGGCTGACCATGGCGTCTTGCTGGGGCGGCAGCAAAGCCAGTTGGTCGCCGATTTGTAGTTCCACGCCAGCGCCTAGGCGGAAAACCGTCCGGTCCGGGTCCATGGACTCCACGGTGATGCCGGGCCGGGCGTCCACCTCCGGCATTGCCCGCAGCATGCCCACGGCCTTGATTCCTGCATCACCCACGGCTACGCCGGGCCTCGGCGTGCTTACGATGGTGGTCAAGACCTTGCCCGCAAGGTGAAATTCAGTCATGTAATCGTATGAGGTTTCCATGATCAGATAGCTGCCGCCTTGGACCTCGGTGACGCCTGGAATCTCCCCGGCAACGTCGTAGCTCCAAGTTTCCCCAGTCGAAACAATCTCCACGGGTATGCCGTTGGCTTCGATGGCGTCTTTCAGGTCAATGACGCCCTGAATCGCCCGTCGGCCTTCAGTCACTCGGTCTTCCCGGTCGGGCATGACCGGGATTGTCTGATGGCTCATGATGCCCTTGAAGGCCAGGCCGGGAAGACTTTGTATCGTCCGGGCCAAGGCCATGCCTTGCTGGATGTCCTGCACTCCGCACCGTCCCATTCCGGTCTCGAACTCGATTACCACGCCCAGTTCGACACCTTGGGCCGCCGCCGCCCGGGAGAGGTCCTGAGCGTTTTTCGGGTCGTCGCAGGCCACCAGCATTTCCGCTTGTTGGGCGAGGGCGCACAATCGCTCAATCTTCAGCGGGGCGATAACCTGGCTGGTGATGAATACGCTGGCTATCCCACCGTGGACCATGACCTCCGCCTCGGCGACTTTGGCTGAGCAAACGCCGCCAACGGTGCCTCCCCGGCGTATCTGCCGGTGAGCGATGGCCGGGGTCTTATGGTTCTTGCTGTGACCCCTGAGCTTGCTGGACTGGCCTTCGTAAAACTGGGCGATGACGTCCATGTTGTGGTCCAGTGAGTCCATGTCCAGAATCAAGCACGGAGTATCCAAGTCTTCTATCGGAGTTCCCACAGTCGGCCGGTAATTGTAGTCCATTTTTCTCTCCTGGAATTGGAGTGCCCACAAATGACCGGCGAGCATCGTCCAACTTTGATTTTCTGGATTAGGAATGACCACAAATGCAGTAGGTGTAATCCAACTTTATCCCCCGGACAAGGCTCCTAGGAAACCCCACTTCGTGGGCTAACCGAAACGTCCACGACCTGACATTAGCCAAAAGCCTTCCAGTTTTCCGTCGCGTACCGCTCGGATGTAGTCGTATTGGTTCAAGCAGAGGCCCAGGTGGTATGGCAGCAGCCAGGCTTTGTCTCCCGGCTTGAATTGTCCCACCGCCTCCCCTTCCAGTTCCAGGCTACCGTGCTCGGCGCTGAACCGGGTGGCCTTGGCCCCGGCGAATCCTTCCAACACCGGAATGCCCAAGTCGGGGCCGGTCGCCTTGTGGCCCGCATCCACCACGGCCCGGGCTTCAACCGGATGGCTGATCACCTGGGTCAAGACCTTGGCTGCCTGGCTGAACTCGCCCCGAATCTGGCACGAATCGTAGTCCATAAGGGGATAAGTGCCAGCCTGGACCTCGGTTATGCCGGGCATCTCGCTGGCGATGTCGTAAAGCCAGGTACCGCCGACGCTCACGTTGGGTACGCCCAGCCCGTCACTCTCGATGGATTGCTTGGCATCCAGAACAGGTTGCAAGCTCCCAGCGGCCTCTTGTTGCAGGACAAGATGGTTGGGATAGACTGCTTCGCTGCCTTCCCCATTTGATCCAGGCACAGCGCCAGGAACGGGTGGGATCGCCATCAGACCGCCGAAATGCAAGCCCGCTAATTTGGAAATCTGCCTGGCCAAATCCTGGGCAGCCTGGCCGGGCGCAACGCCTGATGTGCCCCGTCCGGATTCAACCTCCACCATCGCTTCCAATGTCACTCCGGCAGCTTGGGCGGCTTGAGCCAGATCATCCACGTTCTTGGAGTTGTCCACCGCCACCAATATGCGGCTACGCCGGGCAACCTCGCATAACCGGCGGATCTTGGGCCCGGTCACGATCTGGCTGACAACCAAGATGCTGTTGATACCCGACTCGCTAAATACTTCGGCCTCGCCCACCGTGGTTACGCTGACGCCGCCCACGGTGCCGCCAGCGGCCAACTGACTGTGGGCGATTTGGGGGCACTGATGGCTGGCCACGTGGGGACGCAGTTTGGCGTTGGCTTGCCGGAAATAGGAGTGCATTACCTCAATGTTCAGCTCCATGGCCACCAAGTCGACCACCAGAGCCGGGGTGTCGATGTCAAGGACTGGCGTTCCCACCGGTTGAAAAACAGGACGTTCCATATCGCTCCCAGTTATCAAAAGAGTCTTGTTTACAAGGGTTCTGCCTAACCGGGCAGTTAGTCTATCCAATATTAAGCTATCCATCGACCAACGAAATTGGTCGATCAGCTAGAAGAATAGCATAAATTGCCGCAACATTCGGGGCTTTTAGGTCGGCGCCTGGTCTCTAACGGCAGGCTATAGGCAACGCTTTGCCCAAGCCTTGATTTTGGCTGCGGCGGGTGACACAATCCGTTGTGGCTTTCGACGCCTATGCTCCTCGCCGATTGCCGGATCGGTTTGAAATTATCATACGGATAGCACACCACCAATGACGAACACACCGCCACCGAGCGCACCGTCCTCGGGAAGTCGTACTCCTCCGGGATTATTGCAAGGCGTGCGAGTCCTGGACTTAACCCACTATATTTCCGGCCCGTACTGCACCAAACTCATGGCAACCATGGGGGCCGAAGTAATTAAGGTGGAGCGGCCCGGCTCCGGCGACCCGATTCGCCAGTTCGGACCGTTCGCCAAGCCCGCTGCGGTGGGCAATAGTGGCTCGTCGTCCGGTGCAGCCGAGGAGAGACAAACGCTGGAAGCGGGGGCATGGTTCCTCTACCTCAACACCTCCAAGAAGAGCCTGACATTGGACCTGAAATCCGAAGCTGGCCGGAAAATAATCGGCGGACTGGCCAAGTGTTGCCATATCCTGGTTGAGAATTTCGCCCCAGGCACGATGGAGCGCCTGAATTTTGCGCCCGGCCAACTGAGGCAGTTGAACCCCGCGCTGGTTATGACTTCAATCTCCAACTATGGGCAGACAGGCCCCCACCGGGACTGGAAGGCAGCGGAGATCAACCTCTACGCCGCCGGGGGGCTGATGAACATCACCGGAGAGCCGGACCAAGAACCCTTGATGGAAGGCGCGCCCTTGGCCCAACTGGGCGCTGGGCAAAACGCTTTCGTGGCGTCTTTGGGGGCTCTGATGCTGGCGGAGGAAACGTGGGAGGGCCAACGCATCGACGTTTCAATTGCCGAGTACGCAACGAACATCCTGGAGAACGCGTTGATGCAGTACAGCTACTCGGGACAAGAGTTCACCCGCGTGGGCAATCGGGGCTACGGTCGGGCGGCTTGGGGCATCTATCCTTGCCGGGACGGATACGTGGGGATAATCGCCGGGCCGGACCACCGCTGGCCGGAAATGGCTTCGGTTATGGAGAGAGCGGAACTGGCCGATCCCCGCTTCGGCTCACGCAACGGGCGCATGATGAACGCCGACGAGGTTGACGCTCTGATGTTGCCCTGGCTGTTGGACCACGACAAGGTGGACATCTTCAAGGCGGGCCAAGACCATGGCTTTGGCTTCGCTTACGTGGCGAGCATGAAAGACATTCTGGAGATGGAACAACTGGAATCCCGCAACTTCTTCGTGGAATTGGACCATCCCGTGGCCGGACGCTTGAAGTTTCCGGGACCTCCCATGAACCATATCGTTATTCCAAGCCGAGGCCAAGCCCGAAATTCAGATTTTGAGCCATGGGTCTATCGGCGAGCGCCTCTGCTGGGGGAACATACCGCCGAGATTCTTGATGAACTGGGCTATTCGGAAAGCAAAATTCACAGTCTTCGGGCCGGCGGAATCGTTTAAGGGCCTGATCGTAACTGTGTCCTAACTGAATGGTAGACCTGGATTAAAAGGGAATATGGAACCTCAACAACCCTTGAAAAATTACAGGATTTTGGATTTATCCCGGATTTGGGCCGGGCCTTACTGCACCAAACTGATGGCCGACATGGGGGCTGAGGTCATCAAAATGGAGTCCCTGAGCGTTTACGACTCCCACCGCGGGCCGGTAACCCCCGCCAGGGGCATCGCCGCTTATCCCGAAGGCGAGCCCGGCGAAGAACCTTGGAACCGGAACGGCTGGTTCAACTGCCTGCACTTCAGCAAGTATGGCGTCACCTTGGAGTTGACCTCCGCCGAAGGCAGGGGCGTGTTCGAGAAACTGGTGTCCATCAGTGACGTCCTGATCGAGAACTTTCGTCAGGGTAGCTTGGCCCGGTTGGGGTACGACTACAACGGCCTGCGGAAAGCCCGGCCCGACCTGATATACGTCTCGATGCCCGCCTTTGGCAACGATGGGCCGTGGCAAGGCTATCTGGCTTACGGCATAGGCCAAGAGCAACTTTCCGGCATGGCCCACATGACCGGTTACACCGGCGAGGGACCGATGAAATCAGGCATAAATCACGGCGACCCAATCACCGGCTCCCACGCCGCTGGCGTGGTGCTGGCGGCTCTCAGGCAGCGCCGCCGTACGGGGAATGGTATGTTTATTGACGTTTCCCAGCAAGAGTCGGCCGTTTCGTTGATTGGGGCGGACGTGCTGGCCTATCAAATCAGCGGACAGGAGCCCCAACGGAAAGGAAACCACTCTTCCAGGGTGGCCCCGCAAAACGCTTACCCTTGCCTGGGAGAAGACCGATGGATATCCATCGCCGTGACCAACGATCTACAGTGGCAGGCCCTAGCGGATTTGATCGACCGTGCTGAATCAAGCTCGGATTTAGCCACGGACCAGCGTTTCAACACCAATGAGGTCAGGATGGAGAACCAGGATGAGCTAGACGGGATTATCGCCCATTGGACCGCATCCCAAGACACCTTCCAACTCACCGCCAGCCTCCAAGAAACCGGCGTGCCTTCCAGTCCGGTGCTACGAGGGCCGGACTTGCTGCAGGACCCCCACTATGAATACCGGGGCACCTTCGTGGCGGTGGATCATCCTCAAGTGGGCGTGCGCAAGTATCCGGGTATTCCCTGGAAAATGTCGGCCACTCCTGGCCGAATAAAATGGGCGTCACCTACTTTGGGGCAGCACAACGGCCAGATTTATGGACAGTTGCTGGGAATGTCCGAGGAAGAAATCTCCGGCCTTGAGGAGACCGGGGTAATTGGCACCAAGCCAACCGGGTCTAGAATTATTTAGCTACCAGCCTTAGGCGATAAACAGTCAGCTGCCTACACAAACAGATATCAATATAACGAGCCGGAGGTCCAGACATGGCCGGGAAAGAAGTCCTGTATGAAATACGGGAAGGGATTGCCTACATTACCCTCAACCGACCGGAGAAACTGAATGCCATCGACCCGGAGATGCGCCAACTCTTGTGGGACGCTTTCCAAGAAGTAAAGAACAACCCCGAAGTCCGTTGCGCCCTGGTCACCGGCAATGGCCGGGCTTTCTCCACAGGCCATGACCTCGTCGCCATGGCCAACGCGAGAGCCGACACTCAAGTCAATCAAGCCCCCAGCACCGGCGACCTTTATGTGGTGCAGTCCACCATCTGGAAGCCAATAATCGCCGCCATCAATGGTATCTGCCTGGCCCAAGGATGCGGCATCGCACTGGGCAGCGACATACGGGTGGCATCTTCCGAAGCCCAGTTTGGCTGGCCCCAAGCGAAACGGGGCATTTCGTCGGTCAGCGGACCGGCGCTGCTCTCCCAGGTGGTGCCTCGCAACATTGCTTTCGAGTTCCTTTTCACCGGCGATTTCGTGGACGCCCAAAAAGCCTTGGAACTTATGCTTGTAAATTACGTGGTGCCGCCGGAAGAGGTCTTGCCCAAAGCTGAGGAACTGGCTCGCAAGATAACCGCCAACGCTCCGCTATCCATCGCCGCCATCAAAGAAGCGGCCATCAAAGGTTCCGAAATGGGGCTGGAAGACCGGGTAGCCTTCGCACAGAAGAAGCGAAACGAGGTCTTGCAAAGCGAAGACGCCAAGGAAGGGGTGGCCGCCTTTGCGGAAAAACGAGCGCCGGTGTGGAAAGGACGCTAGGGTAGGGGCTTTGTCCCAGATAACTTGTGCTAAATTAAGTCGAGCCCAATCCGAGGGCTAGAGCCGAAGTTACCCCAGGCATCGCAGCAACATTTGGAAGTCTCGGAACGTGAAACCTATGGGTCAGTTTCAAATCAAAGGGTTTGCAGCGACTGAGCAGAGGTTACACGGTCACCGGGGCGTTTTCACCAAGTTGACTTTGGAGTACACCCACAAAGGTAATCCCGTTGGAATCAACGGTGTAGGCCTGACGGCCCTCGGCATGGCCGCTCCCTCTAGTCTTGTAGATGCGCAAGGTACGCAGGTCCATGGCGGTTAACCGCTCTACCTCAAGGTAGATAACCACATCGGCCACGGCCAATTCAGGCAGGTCCAAATCTCTGGGCAAGGAGTATTCGCCCAACAGAAGACAAACACAATTGCTGTCCACAACGTTAGCGCTCAAGGAACCGAGGAAACGCCAAACCTGAGCCCCGTTTGGAGCAATATCGGAGATCGCCCGGAAACTATCGATCACTACCACCCTCACGTCCGATTCTTGTGGTCTGCCCACAATGGTGTTGAGCAGGTTGTTCATGGTAGCGTCTTGAACCCCGGTGTCCAGCGAAAAGAATTCCAGCTTGTCCAAAGCTCCCGTGGGGCCCAGGAAGCTGAGATTTCCGTACTGCCTGCGCAGCTTGGATATGGGTTGATTGGTGGTGGAAACCAGGATGGCGTTGGTCCCGTTTTTCACTGCTTCGGCCATCATGTGGAAAGCCAAAGTGGATTTGCCAGACCCAGGCACGCCGCCAACCACCACAAGGGATTGCTTGGGCATGCCACCGTCCAGCACATGGTCTAGCCAATCCAGTCCGGTCGCCACCTTTTCAATCGGGTTGCTGTACACGTTTTCAGTCATTGTCTTCGCCAATGAAAACTAGCTGCCGGGACATAGCTTACTAAAAAATCGGGATAAACAAAAGCCGCATGATCTCGCAATCTCGAATTAGGTGCAATTATATCAACTGTAGTGAGTCAATTCCCGCCGCCTGTTTACTAATTAGGGGAGATTCAACACCAATCTCCTGGTTTTGACTTCCGTATCCAGGCTCACAGTTCGACGAAACTCTAGCACGTCTTCCAGTTATATTTGACTAGCAAATCGACACCCCCATCCTCACCTTCCCCCATTTCGGGGGAAGGGACTTTTCCTCTCCCCCTTCACGGGGGAGAGTTAGAGTGGAGTTAAACGGTATTCATCAGTTTCCTATAGAGGTAGTACTAGCCAGTAGCGGGTCTATTGCATTGGGCTTATTGCATTGGGTTCACAGAATTGAGTTCGAAGATTGGAGTGACAACCGGGTGTTGCTGAAAGGGTCGAGGATGAATAGGATAATTCGGTGTTGCAACGATTGAAAGCCCATTTCGGATTCGATGGCTTTTTGCCGGGCCAACAAGAAATCGTAACCGCAGTGTTGGACCGGCGAGACGCCATGGTGCTGATGCCTACCGGCGGTGGCAAGTCGTTGTGCTATCAACTGCCCGCATTGTGCTTTGACGGCCTGACCGTAGTCGTTTCCCCGCTGATCGCGCTGATGAAAGACCAAGTGGATAAGCTGGTCTCCAACGGGGTTCCGGCTGGATTCGTCAACAGTTCCCTTACAGCAGCGGAGATCGCGCGGTTAAAAGATCGAGCGAGCTGCCAGCACGATGCCGGGAGAATCGACAAAAAGAACCCTCAAGAAAATCAACAGCGGCTGAAAATTCTATACGTGGCGCCGGAACGCCTGGCCTTGCCCGAGTTTCGCAAATTTCTGCAGAGCTTGAACGTCAGCTTATTCGCCATAGACGAAGCCCACTGCATCTCGGAATGGGGTCACGACTTTCGGCCCGATTACCGCAAACTGAAATCGTTGCGGACTAAGTTCCCTGCGGTCCCGATGATCGCCCTCACCGCCACCGCCACCGAGCGTGTGCGCAAAGATATCGTCACGCAGCTAGGACTTCGTAAGCCCGGCGTTTTTACCTCCAGTTTCAACCGGCCCAACCTCACCTACAATATATATCCGAAGAAAAACTCTTTCAGCGCGTTAATCAAACTACTGCGAGACCATGATAATGGGTCTACGATTATCTACCGTGTCTCCCGGAAGGCGACGGAAGAGATGGCCGCGGACCTAGTCGCCAACGGGTTTGATGCCGTACCCTACCACGCCGGCCTCGAACCGCCGTTGCGCCGGGACACCCAGGAAAAATTCATCCGCGGCGAAACAAAGATCATCGTCGCTACCATCGCCTTCGGCATGGGCATAGACAAAGCCGACATCCGATTGGTGGTCCACTACGACCTGCCCAAGTCCCTTGAGGGTTATTACCAGGAAACCGGCCGGGCTGGGCGAGACGGTCTGCCCAGCGAATGCGCTCTTTTCTTCTCCTATGGTGACAAGCAAAAGCAAGAATTTTTCATCAGCCAGATTGAGGACCGGCAAGAGCAAGAAAGTGCGAGACTTCGGCTGGACCAGGTGGTGGAGTTGTGCCAAATCCAAAGTTGCCGAAGAAAACATTTATTGAATTACTTCGGCGAGAAGTGGGATGAGGACTACTGCGGGGGATGCGATGTTTGTTCGTCGCCACCGGGTGCGTCAGAAGAGTTCGATGCTACCAGAATTCTACAGATTGTTCTGTCGACCGTAATACGGACTGGCGAACGGTTCGGCGCAGCCCACGTGATAAACGTGCTACAGGGAACAGGCAACCAGAAGGTCAAATCTTGGGGCCACCAAGAATTGTCCGTGTTCGGAGTCGGGAAATCTCACACGACTGACGAACTGCGATGGGCAATCCAGGCATTCCTGGCAACTGGCCTGATTGCGAGGAGCGAGGACAGCTTTAAGACCGTTACCGTAACCGAAAAGGGGCGGGCTTTCCTAAAAACAAACGAAACACTGATTCTCAATAAACCGAAAGCCGCCGAATCCGATGATTCCGAAAACACAACGAAAGGCGTCGCAGCCAAAGGGTCCCAGCGCAACAGAGAGCCGCATGGAGGCTCAGACCGTGAGCTGTTCGAAAAGCTGCGTTTGTTGCGCAGGTCGATCGCTGAGGAGCGAAGCAAGCCCGCATACGTGATTTTCAGTGACGCCACCCTTTGGGACATGGTGGACCGTCAGCCCGTCTCCCGTGGAAGCTTCTCGCAGGTGTCCGGCGTGGGCAGCGTAAAATTGGAAGAGTTTGCGGACGCTTTCATGGAGGTAATCGAAGCCCACGTCGATCAGAACGGCTCAAAGAAGATAGTTAACCCGGATCCAAAACCGAGATCATCGGTATACCGGGCCAAAGATACCCCATCGCAGCCAAGTTCCACGGTGCACAGGACCAAGGAGTTGGTCGAACAGAAATTATCAGTGAGGGATATCGCCCAACAACGGGGACTGACCGATAACACCATAATCAATCACATTGCGAGATTGGTGGTGGAGGGCGAAACGTTAGACCTAGACCACCTGCTGCCGTCGAAGCCCCAACTAGAGAATATCCTTTCGGCGTTCCGGCAGTCCAGCGGCACCCAACTCACACCGGTTTGGGAACTGATGGAAAATCGCCATACATATGAAGAGCTTGCTCTGGCCCGCATTGGCTTGCTACAACAGGGAGCGATTATCCTGGAGGGTGATAAGCTGTCCCTGGCTTAACCGGATCGGAATCGTTAGGGCCATTTGATTTCACCTACAAACCCATGCGTCGGCCGCTGCCTGTGATGGTGGCGGAATATTAGGGGGACGCTTCCCTTTATCGAACCCTCCAGTAACCCGGCCGTCTCATGTGATGTGCGACCGCGACCACCACAATCTCCCCGTCGCGGAACCGGTCGACGAAACTAAAAGGCAAGTACGGGAAGATGTATCTGCGAATATCGTGTAAATAAAGTGGCCACCTGTCGGGCGCTTCTTCCACGCGCCGGACGCAGGCGCTCACCTCCATTGCAAAGGCTCGGGCGGCTTACAGGGCTCCGCTCTGCGTACCACCGCACAGCTGCCTCAACCTCCGACACTGCGGTCGGGTGAAACCTAATCGGTAGGTTCGGCACCAGTACCCTGCCGGAGCTTCGCCTGCACCTCCTCCCACGGAATAAGCTCAACGCCGTCGGCGTCGAGTTCAGCCAGCCGTCGCTCAATCTCATCACGCCAAGCAGTTTCAACATCCTCATCGACTTCGTGTTCTAGGCTTTCCAACAACAGCCCAGCTAACGTGGCTCGGTCTTGCTCATCGAGAGTCGAGGCTCGCCTAAACAAATCTCCAACTTGCGTCGACATGACGGATGCTCCTTGGTTCTAGCCGTCGTTGTACAATCACCGGGTTAGCATACATCGAAATCCTCGGTAGCCCTCACCCTTTGTGGACGTTACTGCGACTCTAACAATCTCAGGAGTGTTCCTCGATTTTCGATGGCCTTGGTGTAGCTAGGAAGCTGCTCAATAGCGATGTCGAAGGCTCGAAGGGCGTCTTCGTATCGACCGAGACCTATTAGGGCCTTCCCGCGATTATTGTGCGCTTCCGGGAAATGGAGCCTTAGGCTTACAGCTTTATCAAGCGCGTTTAGCGCATCAATGTACGCCTCTTCATTGAAAGACTCGAGATCGCCGGGGTCTCGGCCATGGGGGGACAGACTATACACAGCTAAGTTGTATTCCGCACCCATTATAAAAGCATTGCCTAGATTGTGATGGGCTTCAGCAAACTCAGGATTCAACTCAACAGCTCTGCGTAGACGTTTAATCGCAGATTCCAATTCTTTTATCGCCGAAGACGTTGGCCCTCGCTCCAAACTCATCAGGTGTAGGGTTCCTGCGGCGTAGTGGCGTTGTGATCGCAATTTTCCGAGAAAGGCCATCTCGATGCACCTATCAGTGACTTGTCTTTGTTTCCCAACATCCCAAACAATTGTCAATTCTCTGACATGACATATGGCGCCGGTAGGTTCAGCAAAGTTCGTTCAGCTCAACTCCCCCTACAAGCCCAAGGCGTCGGCCAACAGACGACGATGGTAACGAGGGTCGCCCAGGTAGTGGTAGAGGGTGCGGGACGCGGTGGTGTGTAGGGTAAGACCGTATTCGGTCATACTGCCCACCCCCGCATGAACTTCGTGGGCGTGGTTGCAGGCCTGATAGTAGGCCTCGGACCCGACGGCCTTGGCTAGGTGCACGGCGTCAGCGGCAGTGCGTTCGGTATCCAGCTTCCACAGAGCTTCGTAGGCGGTCCACCGGGCTGCGTCCAACTGGTTGACTAGGTTGATCACATGGTCCTGCACCCTCTGGAAGCGCCCGATCGGCGTACTGAATTGCACCCGAGTGCGGCTGTATTCCGCCGACATTTCGTAAACGGCCTGACAACCTCCCACTTGGAAGGCAGTAAGTACCGGTATGGTGCGGGCGGCAGCCTCTTGAAACGCATGCCAACTGGACCCGAAGGACAAGCCCAGAAGGTCGGCTTTCTCCACCGCCACATTGTCTAACTTGACTTCGGACAGGTTCCAAGAAAAACCCGGCAGGGAGCGGACGGCAACACCGGGGGCGTTGGCGGGCACCGAAACCAGACCCACATGACCGTTGTCCTCAGCACGCACGGCGCACAGGAAATGGGTAGCCGACACGCCGTCGAACACGAAACTTTTGGCGCCGTTTAGCCGGAAGCCGTCGCCATCAACAGCGGCCACCAAACGCACATCTTGGGCATCCCATCCATAGTCCGACTCGGTAACGGCCAAGACCAAGGAACGCTCTCCAGTGGCCAGCAGTGGTAGCCATTCTTGCTTCTGCGCCTCTGTGCCGCCGGCTAACACAGTAAAAGCCCCAAGAAGGGCAGAGCTTAGATGAGGCCCCGGCACCGGGCCGCGGCCCAGTTCCTCGAACAGCACACCAGCATCGGTTAGGGAACCACCCTCCCCGCCATACTCTTGGGGAATGGCAATTCCCAGCCAACCGGTGGCCGCCAGCTTGCTCCACGGCTCCGAAGGGCATGAGTTGCCAGTGGCCGCCATCTGCAGCAGGGTATCTTTAGGGTATTCCTGTTGCACGAAGCGGCGCACCGCCGCTTTTAGCATTTCCTGTTCCGGAGTCAGAGCCAAGTTCATTTTCCTCTCCGTAATATCTATTGGGAATATCTATCTCGCGTGGGGCTGATAGCTCGCCGTTAAATGCCTAAAGACCTTATGCTAGCGCACCTGCTTTTTCCCTAACTTCGCGTCCGATGCCGATGCGCCGGGCCATAATTACTTTCTGTATGTCGGTTGTGCCGCCGGGATGTAGAGCAATCAAGGCCGACCGCATATAGGCTTCCACATGGCCTTCCACTGCACCCAATTCGGGGTCATAGGTCAGCGCCACCGGGCCCAGGATGTCTAAAATTGCCGTCGCCTGACGCAGCCCTGAGATTTTCCTATAATACGAGGCCTGGGGACCTTCGTAGGTTATGTTCGCTCCGCTGTGGCGCATCCAATAGTTTCGCAGGTTGAAAAGCCTACTTATTTCCGCATCGATGTAAATGTCCACCAACTTGCTTCGTACCTCCGGGTCTTTAGCCAACGGCTCGCCCCTGTGCTGAGTGGTCTGGCAGTAGTCAAACATACGGTCCACCAGCCAATTTCTGGCGATACGACCGCCGGTGCCGTGCTCCAACTCCAAGTGGGTCGTGGCGACTTTCCAGCCTTGATTTTCACCGCCGACAAGGTTGAAAGCGGGTACTCTCACATTGTCGAAGAACACAGTGTTCTTGACGCCCGAGCCAGCTCCCGACTCTCCGCCGGAAATTAACAGGTCCATGGGCTGAATGGTTATGCCCGACAAGTCGGCGGGTATCATGAACCAGCCCAGGTTTTCGTGGCGTTTGGCCTCGGTGTCGGTAACGGTTATTGTCCACATGTAGTCGCAACCCAGGCCGCTGCCCACGAAAATCTTCTGGCCATTGATTACGTAGTCGTCACCGTCGCGGATAGCGGTCGTCTTCACGTTGGCCAAGTCGGAACCGGCCTCGGGTTCGGACAGGAGTTGCCAGGTGCGGACTTCGCCCTTGAATATCATGTTCAAGAAGAACCGCTTTTGCTCTTCCGATCCCCACACCAATATGGAAGCGCCGCCCAACTTTCCGCCCGAATCGTAGTAGGGGGGCAAAGTCATCCCGCAGCTGTCTATCTCTTCCTCAATAACCACCGAATAGTCCAAAGACAGACCCCCGCCGCCGTACTCAACCGGGGCTGTAGGCCAAAGCCAGCCCCTCTCACCCAGCTTGCGGCCCAAATCCCGGCGCAACTGGTATTGCTCATAGGTTAGGTCGATAGGGTCTGCCGGGTGAACAATGCCGGCTGGAAGATTTTCCGTCAGCCAGGCCCGGACTTCCAGCCGGAAAGTTTCCTGCTCTTTTGTATATGTGGGTTCAAAGTCCATGGTTTTCCTCCGGGGACTTAGCTGTCAACTCTCATCCGTCAGCGGTCAGCGCATTGGTGCGCTGGTCGTGCGCATCAATTGATTGATAGTGCAAGAAAGACGATTATGCCCGATAGCGAGAATGCACGCAACTCAGGCCTGGGACCCCTCAGGGCAATCGCGTCTTAATGGCAATTTGAAATTTGTATAAAATAGTAGCCATCATGATGGAATTGGGGAGGGGTAGTGATGGTTGAGTCGACG
>MUCU01000039.1 GCA_002817055.1 SAR202 cluster bacterium Io17-Chloro-G7
CTCTCAAACGGGGTATCCAAGGTAAACGGCATAAAGCCGGATGGGTCGAGGACTACCTCCTAAAGGTGCTCCTTAGTTAAGACGCGATTGCCCTGTGCTCGCTACGAAAATCGTTGACAGCTACGAAGACTAGTGCTAGGATAATTGTTGACTAACTCGGTCAACAATGTATATTATTCCATCGCTGCCCACTAAAACCACGTCGGGCGCAAGTCACATCCAGTAGGGACTACGTTCAGAGTACTATCTCAGAATACTACCAGGGTCCATAAATCAGGAGAAAGAATGGCCTCATCCGTGACCACATCGCAACCGAATGTAATTTCCAGAACGTCCAAAGATCTCGACACCGAATATAAGTGGGGATTTACCATAGACATCGAGTCCGACGTGATCCCCAAGGGCTTGAGCGAAGATATCGTTCGGCTCATTTCCCAGAAAAAAGGTGAGCCCGAATGGATGTTGGAGTGGCGACTGAAAGCCTATCGCCACTGGGTGAAGCAAGATTACCGGGAGCCCAAATGGGCCAACATTAAGCACCCGCCAATCGACTATCAAGACATCATCTACTATGCGGCCCCGGGTTCCAATCCGGATGCCCCGAAAAGTCTGGATGAAGTGGACCCCGAGATATTGGAGGCCTTCGAAAAGTTGGGGATTCCTCTGGCGGAGCGGGAACGCTTGGCGGGGGTTGCGGTTGATGCGGTGTTGGACAGCGTGTCCGTGGCCACCACTTATCAGGACATGTTGGAAAAAGCCGGCATAATATTCTGTCCCATCAGCGAAGCCATCAAGAAACATCCCGACCTGGTTAAGAAATACCTGGGTTCGGTGGTCCCCTACGCCGACAATTTTTACGCAGGTCTAAACTCAGCCGTATTCAGCGATGGTTCCTTCGCCTACATACCACCTGGAGTCCGCTGCCCCATTGAGTTAATGACCTACTTCCGCATCAATCAGGCCGACTCCGGCCAATTCGAGCGGACATTAATCATCGCCGACAAGGGTAGCTACGTTAGCTATCTGGAGGGCTGCACCGCACCCGCCAGAAAAACCAATCAGTTGCATGCCGCCGTGGTGGAATTGGTGGCGCTCGATGATGCTGAAATTAAGTATTCCACCCTTCAAAACTGGTTCCCCGGAGACAAGGACGGTAACGGCGGCGTGTACAATTTCGTGACCAAACGAGGTATATGCAAAGGCCGTAACTCCAAAATCTCATGGACACAAGTGGAAACCGGTTCTGCTATAACCTGGAAATATCCCAGTGTCATTCTCAAAGGCGACAACTCGGTGGGCGAATTCTACTCGGTGGCTCTGGTCAACAATTACCAGCAAGCCGATACCGGCACCAAGATGATCCACCAAGGCAAAAACACCAAGAGCACAATCGTGGCCAAGGGTATCTCCGCTGGCAAGGGGAATGCCACCTACCGCGGCCTGGTGAAGATCAACTCGGGGGCCCACAACTCCAAGAACTTCACCCAATGCGACTCGTTGCTCATCGGTGACCAATGCGGCGCGCACACGGTGCCCTACATAGAAGTGAAGAACTCGTCGGCCCAAGTGGAGCACGAGGCATCTACATCAAAAGTGAGCGACGACCAGCTTTTTTACTGCCAGCAGCGAGGAATCTCAGTTGAAGAAGCCCACTACATGATTATCAACGGCTTCTGCCGTGACATATTCCAAGAGTTGCCATTCGAGTTCGCCATGGAAGCGGGACAGTTGCTAAAGGTTAGTCTGGAAGGAGCGGTTGGGTAGATGAGCAGTCCTTCCATCGACAACGACAACAAAGCGCCTGGTGACAACAAAGCTCCCCTATTGGAAATCCGGGGTCTCTGTGTACAAGCCGACGATTTGGAAATCCTTAAAGGGGTCGACCTCACCGTAAACGCCGGGGAAGTGCACGCCATAATGGGCCCCAACGGCTCGGGCAAAAGCACCCTAGTCAGCGTCTTGGCAGGTAAGCCGGAATACACCGTCACCAGTGGAGAGGTGCTTTACCAGGGCCAGGATCTTTTGTCGCTGGAACCGGAGATTCGAGCGCGAATGGGCGTCTTCTTGGCCTTCCAATACCCACTGGAGCTTCCCGGTGTGCGCGCTTGGCAGTTCCTGAAAGCTGCAGTGGATTCCCTGCGGCTGCACCAGGGCGAGGAAGACCTGAGCGCCAGAGATTTTGACCGGCTATTGCGGGAAAAAGTGAAGTTGGTGGAAATTGACCCTGACCTGGTCAAACGCGCGGTAAATGAAGGGTTCTCGGGCGGAGAAAAGAAACGCAACGAGATCCTACAGATGGCGATGTTGGAGCCCAGGCTGGCACTACTCGACGAAACGGATTCCGGCTTGGATATTGATGCTCTTCGGATAGTTTCCGAGGGTGTAAACCGGCTGAAAAGCCCCTCCAACGCAACCGTCTTGGTCACCCACTACCAACGCATCTTGGACTACATCGCCCCCGACTACGTTCACGTCCTATTGGAAGGGAAGATTGTCCAGTCCGGCGGCTCTAGCCTGGCTGCGGAACTGGAATCCAAGGGTTATGAATGGCTCAAGGAACCCGTGGAAACCAGCGGTTAACCAAGCCGTTGTCTACCCGCTCTTCGCAATCTTTAACGCGGTCTAGGCTTGCGGCCTAAACACAATGACTCAAACCACCACAAAAACTAGCAGTTACCAAGACGATTTCCAAGCGGTTCGCGCAAACCGGGCGACCCATGGGCCAGCATGGCTAACCGAGCTTGGCGATCAGGCATGGTCCAAGTTCACCGAAATAGGTTTCCCCACTGCCCGAAGGGGCAACGAGCGCTGGAAGTATACTAATGTCGCTCCCATCGCCAAGGCCAAGTTCAGTCTGGGCACGGAAATAACCTCCCAGCGAGAACCGGAACGGGAGGCTGCTTCGAGAGCCTATCCCTGGAATGATGATTGGATAAACCTGGTCTTCGTCAATGGCCGGTTTTCCAACTCCCTTTCCAATTTAAATGGGTTTAATCGCGCTAAAGGCGGCCTCGAAGTTACCAGCCTGGCTGAGGTTATGAACTCCGGGTCAGGAGGCGTAGAACGTCTTTTGGCCAAGCATGTCGATTTTGAGGAGGACGGATTCGCCGCCCTCAACACGGCATTTCTGAACGACGGCGCATTTGTGCATATTCCCCATGGATGCGTGTTAACGTCGCCTGTGAACTTAATTTACCTGACTTCCGCGTCTGCTCATCCCACGGTATCCCATCCACGGACATTAATACTGGTAGGGGAAGGCGCTCAGGCAACGGTGATCGAGTCTTTTGTGGGAGACCGCACCTCTGAATTTGCCACAGAGTATTTCACCAATGCAGTGACTGAGATTGTGTTGGCTGAAAGGGCGATATTAGACCACTATCGGGTAATCAACGAAGCGAGTCAGGCATTCCACGTTGGGACTAGCAGGGTCATCTTAAGCCAGGACAGCGATTTTTCATCATCCGCTTTTGCTACCGGTACGATATTAGCCAGGAACGATTTCGAGGTACTTTTGGACGGCCCCGGCGCGTCCTGCACCTTGAACGGTCTTTATCTGACCGCCGATGGCCAGCACATGGACAATCTGATTAGCATCGATCATGCCCAACCCAATACGTCCAGCCAATTGAGTTACAAGGGCATCCTCGATGGTAAGTCTCGGGCAGTGTTTGGCGGCCAGGTATTGGTCCGGAAAAACGCTCAAAAAGTGAGCGCCAAACAATCGGACAAAAACTTGCTCCTTTCCAACCAAGCCGAGGTGGATAGCAAGCCCAGCTTATTGATCTACGCCGACGACGTTCAATGCGGGCACGGCGCCACGGCGGGCCACGTCGACAAAGACGCTTTGTTCTACCTACGCAGCAGGGGTCTGGACCCGGAAACCGCAAGCCGCATGTTGGTTCACGCCTTTGCTCGGGAAATTATCGAGACGGTGAAAGTCGAACACCTTAAGCAATACCTGGATGATTTGTTTTTGGAGTCCATTCCGGACACCGGCCTCCAACTAGGTGGTGCAGCATGACCAGTAGCGACATAGCTTCCCAGGCGGGAGAACCATCCCTGGAATTTGACGTTGCTAAGGTTCAACAGGATTTTCCCATCCTCAAGCAGACTGTCAATGGTAAACCCCTGGTTTATCTGGACAACGCCGCTACTAGTCAAAAACCCCAATCGGTAATAGACGCACTGGTGGGTTATTACACGACCGATAACGCCAACGTTCATCGAGGCGTCCATACCCTCAGTCAGCGGGCCACGGACCACTACGAGGAAGCCCGTGAAAAAGTCCGGCGCTTTATAAATGCCAAAGATGACCGGGAGATAATCTACGTTCGGGGCACAACCGAAGGGATCAACCTGGTGGCCCAGACCTTCGGCAGGGAAAATATCCACCAAGGCGATGAGATAATAATCTCCGCCATGGAGCACCATTCTAATATTGTCCCCTGGCAAATACTGTGCGAAGAGCGGGGCGCAGTCTTAAAGGTAATTCCCGTCGATGATTCGGGGGAGTTGCTCATGGACGAGTATGAAGCTTTGCTCAGTCCCCGGACCAAATTGGTTTCCGTGCTCCATGTTTCCAACGCATTGGGTACCATCATCCCAGCAAAGCGGGTCGTCGAGATGGCCCACGCCCGAGGAGTGCCGGTGCTACTGGACGGCGCTCAAGCAGTGCCCCATTGCCCGGTGGACGTTCAAGACTTGGACTGCGACTTCTACGTTTTCTCGGGTCATAAATTGTATGGGCCTACCGGCATCGGAATCCTCTACGGCAAAGCGGAAGTTCTGGAATCAATGCCCCCGTACCAAGGTGGCGGCGAGATGATCCGGTCCGTCACATTCGAAAAAACCCTCTACAATGTACTGCCCCACAAGTTCGAGGCTGGTACCCCCAACATAGCGGGCAGCATCGGATTGGGTGCGGCCATCGACTACGTTGAGGCACTGGGTATCGAGCGTATCGGCGCACACGAGCATCAGTTGCTGGAGTATGGTACCGAGTTGCTTGCTCGGATTGACAGCGTCAGAATAATAGGCACCGCCCAAGATAAATCGGGTATTCTGTCATTTGTTATGGATGGAATTCATCCCCACGACATTGGTACAATCCTCGACGCCGAAGGAATTGCTATACGCACGGGACACCACTGCGCACAGCCTCTGATGGACCGATTTGGCGTTCCGGCCACAGCCAGGGCTTCTTTGGCCTTTTACAACACCAAGCAGGACCTGGACGCTCTCGCACAGGCACTCGATAGGGTTTTGGAGGTATTCAGCTAGTGTCCGGTCTTAACGATCTATACCAGGAAATTCTCCTGGAACACAACAGTAAGCCTCATAATTTTCGGACAATGGATGGGGCCACCCAATCGGCCGAGGGCTTTAATCCCCTTTGTGGCGACATCATAACCGTCTTTCTAGACGTGTCCGACGGCGTCATTACCGATGTGTCCTTCCAAGGCTCCGGTTGCGCCATTTCCAGGGCCTCGGCCTCCATGATGACCCAAAGCGTCAAAGGTAAAACCACGCAACAAGTCGAGCAAACCTTTGAGGCTTTCCGGTTGATGATGACCGAATTAGGCGCTGAACTCGACTATGACACCCTTGGTGACCTGGAGTCCCTCTCCGGCGTTATTGAGTTTCCAAACCGGATCAAGTGCGCTGTTTTGGCCTGGCATACACTTCGGGCCGCCATGGAAGGCCGGTCCGAAGCGGTTTCCACCGAGTAAGCTTTAGAGTAGGCTTTTCCTCAACTTCCCCATAAGCGAACTTGGCTGACGAACTTGCTCCGCCCAGTTTCCTCTCCGCAATCCATTAATGCACTGCCCACGTCCGATGCTTTGAGTCCAGCCTATTTGTCTTATATGATTCCACGCTCGGTTCTTTTGTTGTGCTACGCTATGTGCGACTTAACCTTCTTTGACTGCTGGCAATGATTGCTGGCAATAATTTTCGGGACTGAGTAGCTAATGCCGAACCTCCCAGACGTGCCCCTAGACGGTCTATACGGTGACTTGATTCTCGATCACTATAGAAATCCCCGGAACCGCACCATCTTGCTCCTAGCCGATGTCAAAGCCGAAGAATTCAATCCTTTTTGCGGCGACCGCATAATCTTGCAGCTTAAATTGGATGATGATGGCCGGGTTGCTCAAGTAGGCGTTCAGTCCGAAGGGTGTTCCATTATTCAGGCAACGGCGTCACTGATGTCGGAAGCCATGACGGGGAAAATGCTGGAAGAATTGGCTGACCTGGCTGGGCTATTCCGGGACGTAATGTATGGCAAAGTCGAAGGTGAGAATCCAACTCTGAATCTAGGGCCCCTACAGTCCCTCACGGTGGTCCGGCAATTCCCGGTGCGCATAAAGTGCGCCCTGCTCCCGTGGGTTGCGTTGGAAGAAGGTATCAAGAGCTATCGTTCCCGGCAAACCCGGGAGTAGCCACTGTTTCGAAAGTACCCAGCCGAACTCCCCGTTCGCCCTGAGCTTGTCGAAAAGTTCTTATGAGCACGTGTGCTTCGACAGGTTCACCGCGAACGGACCAAATTACCACGGACGGGCTGAATCAATTCGAACGCCCCAATCAGCGGTCCAGCCAAACTCGGGACCAATAAAGGTATTCTGACAGGGCCGTGTTGGGATGGAATCCTGTGACCTGCGGGTCGAACACCCAACGCGATGCGCCAGTAACAGGGCTGAACAGATAGGCTTCATCCATGACTCGCCGCTGAATTTCCTTAAGCAAATCTTCGCGTTTATCTGGGTTGAACTCTGCGGCTTGGTCTTCGATCATCCTGTCCAATTCCCGGTTTTGATGGCCAGAGATGTTCCACCTCCCTTGGCTGTGCAGTAGTGCCATCAAAAAACTGTTAGTGGTTGACGTGGGCGGCAGCACCCCCAGAGCGATTTGATAGTCTCTCTGATTCAGGACAATGTCGCTGAATTGAGAAGGATTGAGCCGACGGATTGTTGGGTCGAATCCCACCTGACGCAAGTCCTCGGTCAGGCGTCGCTCCAGGTCCAAGTAGGCATCACCGAATTCCTCGGTCCGGACGGTGATCTCGATTCCACCGCCGGCGCCTGCTCGGGCCAACGCCTCTCGGGACATGCCTGGGTCGGCGAAATATTGGCCCCGCATTTCATTTCGCTCCAGTAGCCAACCCGAGTTCGAAACAGGGATACCAACGCTGACGAACCCCTGCCCGGCCCAGACGGTGTCCACATAATTCCAAGGGTCGATTGCGCGCCACATGGCCCGGCGCACGGCCACATCGGACAGTTGTTGCGACCGCACGTTGAAAGCCAAGTAGACGCCGGTACCCGATTGGCGCGACAGAGCCGAGCCAACATCTGCGCCCCAATCTCTGAGTTGCCGCCATTCGTTGGGCGGCAGGATGGTGATATCCACCATCCCTCCCTGTAACGCCGCCATCCGCTCAAGACCGGAGGAAATGATTTTGCCCTCGGCTCTTATGGGTTTGATTGCCAACGCGTCGAGGTAAGGCAGTCCAGCCTCAAAATAGTCCGGGTTGCGGCGGAGGACAGTACCGACCTTGTCTTCGGATTCAACCCAAATCCAGGGTCCGGTACCTACAACCGGACTTTCACGAAGGTCTCCAAACTTCTCCACGACCTCCCGAGCGACAATTTTGCTATGGCCGTCGGCCAAGGACAGCAGGGCATCGGCATCGGCCATTGCTAGATCAATCCGGAGGCGATGGGGTCCCAATGCAGCGACTTCGCCCCAAGAAGACAAGAGCCCGGCGTTGGCCCATCCGGGCGTGCGCATGCGGTCGTAGCTAAAAACCAAGTCGTCGGCGACTAAAGCGCGACCGTCCACCGGCGTAATGTTCTGCCACCGGACATCTTCACGAAGTTGGAACTGGTAAGCGAAGCCGGATGTTAACTCCCAACTCAGGCACAGATCGCATTCCAGCAGCAAGCTGGGCTGGTCATCCCCCGTGCCGGGCCGAAGCCTGAGTAACCGGCTATAAGCCAGCCCCGGCCCCATGGAGGTCAAGGTTTCTTGAATCGTTTGGTGCACGTCTCTGTGGGGGACATCGGCGAATCCCGCCACGGTCAATGAACCGCCGTGGGTTCCCTCGCGTCGATTTTCCAATTTGAGGGACAGTTGCGCCGGAACTTGAGTTGGGAGTGGGGCCGGGGTGGCGGCTAGTTTCTTTCCAGTAGCCGTGGCTGAGGATGTTGGGGCAGGCGCCAACGTCGCCATCGGGGCGGGTTGCTCAGCGGCTTGCTCTATAATAGGTGTTGCCGTGGCCGCTGGTTGAGTTGTGGGACTGGTGCAACCAGAGGCGCAAGCCAAGACCACAATCGCGATTCCCGAAATAATCCAAACTTTGGCTTTGTTGCTCGCGGTTTTCATCCCATCTCTCCCGCCCACCCTCAAACCATGGCCCGCGCGGATGCCAACTCACCAGTAGACCAGCTTCTGTGCTCAGCTTCCGTGCTCAGCTTCCGTTCCTTGAACATTGATTATAGGCAAAACCGCGCCAAACACCTCGGTGTTTTCATAACGTGATAACGGCAAAACGCGGCGATGGGAGTTGGGTCATTCCCGATCAGCTTTAAGGAATTCACCCCGGAGAGTGCCGAGTTGGGAAAGGCCTGAATTGAATGGCCAAACCACGAGGCCGAGTAAGACTTGAGGCGGGACTTACGATTCCTCTATCCTTTTGGTTCCGGAGGAGGCTGAGCGTAGCCCAATCATTCGTCCCATGTTCAGAGGCCAGGGAATCAAAACCAGTAAAGCCATGATGATGGGCGGGATATACAGAATGGCGTGAATTACCAGAGCATATCCGAGGGCCTCCACGGGGTCTACCCCAAATGCGGTCAGCAAATAGTAGACCGCAAACTCGAATGTGCCCACGGAAGCTGGTAGCGAAGGCACCAATGCCACAAAAGTCATTGTTCCGATGACTAGCAGCGTTGCCAAAAGAATGGAAATTTCGATACCCATGCCGTAAGCCAGCACCCATGCCGACAAACCAAGAGTGAGCCAGTAGGCCAGGGTGAGAATAAACCAAAGGTGAGCTTTAGCCGGGCCGGGATCAACTCACGCAGCGATAGGGACATGGAGGCCAAAAAGACACACGGGCTAATCCTGGCCGGGTGCCAAGCCAGATGAACAGTGGCACCGCCAACAAGCTGATGATGGCCAAAACCCCCGCACCCAAAACGTAAGGAGCGAAAACCTGCAACCCCGGCAAAAACAAAAGCCCGAAACCCAGCAAAAGTGCGCCTATGACGAAGTCCAAGACTCGTTGCACACCCAGTGTGGCAGCAACCATCTCGCGTTTGACCCGGTAACGGATGGTGAGCAGGATGAACTGAGCAGCTTCGCTGATCACCCGAATCGGGGATAGGCTGTTTAGGCCAATGCCTGCGTTCTGCACCAGCAGCAGACGGTGTAACGGGACGTTCTCGCCCAGTTGCAATACCTGCCAGCGGTATGCTCGCAGGGCCATGGCCATGGAGAACAAAAACAGGGAAGCAAATGCGTAGCGGACGGGGAAATCTTGAAGTTGACCAGCGAGGGAACCCCAATCGGTATCGCGCACGACCAAATAGCCAACCAAGGGCGTGACGCCTAAGCCCAACGCAAACCTGACCTTGGGATGCCAGAGCCAGCGGAGGATTGCGATTAAAGCATGTCGACTAGAGTTCAACCCCGAACAACTACCTTATAAATTACCTTAGCCACGACTATCGGCTTGGGGTTTGCCTAGCTAACTGGGGCATGGAGGCCACGCTTTCGGGAATTTTCAGCACGAAACCGCAACCATGGCATTAATCGCAAATTACGCTTAGGCATCACTAATTTCAAGGATGGAGGGCTGGCTGTTAGAACCAATTCGGATGACCGAGAAGGTGGATTACAGTCGCTTGGCTATGGGCATGGGCGTTATCCGCCATCCACAGTTGGCGTCTGTAGCACCCTTCATCCCGTAAAATATTTGGATTAGCCGGGTTTCGCCCCGGAGCGGATTAGGCCTTTGAGATATGAGATATGCCCTTGGTGCTGGTAAAACTCGCCAACTATTTGCCGGAAAATCTGGCCTACCGACATCTCGGGCCGCCGTTCCCTGGGCACTAGTGGGAAGTCTTCCGGGCCCAGTCCTTTCAAGTACTCTAATGTGGCAGCCCTAACGGATTCGCCGTACTCCAAGAGGTCCTGAAGGTCGAGGATAGGGAAACCGGCCACCTGTTCCGGCGTATGGTCAAAGCCGTTATCCCTGGTGGGCAACCCGAACTTCTCGTTCCAACCGTCTCTTTCCCAAATCTCGGTTTCCTTCTTGATGAAGAACTGAATCCACATGTCCTCCACCCGGGTCTTATGCCAGAGCAACCAGTTGATATTGTTGGCTTCGGGGCCGGCGCGCCAAGCCAGTTCTTCGGGGGTCAGGTCATTGACGGCGTCCATCAGAAACTCATGCTCTTTCGCAAAAGAGTCTTCAATAAACTCGTTAAGTGTCATGCGGTCACTCCTTTTATCTCTGCATTAATGGTTTCTTACTAAGGCTTTCTAGCTAAGGCTTTCTGGGGTCCCACAATTATTGGCATCTTTGCTTGCCTTTTCCCAGGCGCCGCCAATCATTAACGAAATTTTACACGGATGTTTTAGACGGGAATTTTACCCGGAAATGTTACACGTAATTTTACACCGAAAAGCCACTGCATCGGGACAGGCGACTCTGGAAGCATCTAGACGCTGCCAAATCGGCCAAGCAGCCAAACTTCTATGCTAAACTGCTTCTGTCTTGGCGGCTTGTGGGTCCAGCCTAATTCCGGTTCCAATTTCGCCTGGAACCTGTTTTGAAAACGTCCAAGCAAATCACACTAAAGGAACACCTATATGGCATCCCCTTTGATAACCCCGGAAGTGCTTGCGCTCATTGGCCAGGAAACGCCGCCCGAGCGCAACCGCTTCGCCATCAGCGACGAAATGGCCTACGACTTGGCCGACGCTACAGAAGACCCCAATCCATTGTACGTCGATCCCCAGTATGCCAATGCCAGCCGATTTGGAGGCCTTTTGTGCCCGCCCCTGGCCACGTGGAAAGATATTGCTCCTCCTATAGGATTTTTTGGCGCAGGCCAAGAATCCCATTTCGAAGTCCCGTTGCCCTTCAATAGCTATGGGCTCAACGGGGGCAGCGATTGGCAGTTCCTGCGGCCCGCATACGTGGGCGCTTGGGTGACCCGTCAGTTCCGTATCCGGGACATCTTCGAAAAACAAGGCCGCTCCGGGCCATTGGTGTTCGTAATACGTCAAGAGACCTTGACGGACCAGGAAAATAGAGAAATTAGCGTTGCCGACCGGGTCAGCATCCACCGAGCACTACCGGAAGAAGACCAATTGAGGGTGGGCAATGACTCCGCAACGGCGCTGGAAACGTCCCTACAGGAAGTGCCGGTTTCACCGCCAGCGCCGGATGTGGTCCTAACCAAGCCTCAAAGCGAACCTGCGCAGCAACGGTACTTCGAGGACGTGTCGGTTGGTGATGAGCTACCCTCGGTGGTGAAAGGACCAATTACCACCACTCACTTGGTGCGCTGGGCTGCGGCCAACGGAAACTACGCTCGGATACACTGGGACCTCCCCTTCGCCCAACTGCGTCAGGGCCTGACAAATGTTGTGGTCAACGGCTCCCTCAAGAACCAGTACCTGGGAGAGTTGCTGGTCAGGTTCGCTGGGGAGGAAGGTTGGTTCAAGCGTTATCAAGTGCGACACCGGGGCATGGATTATCCCGGTGACGTTCTGACAGCCCATGGAGCCGTCACCGGTAAAAGAGAAGTGGACGGTTTTGGCTACATCGATTGCCAAGTCGGGTTACGCAACAACCGGGGCGAATTGACCGTGTCCGGTCAAGCGACGGTGGTGCTGCCAAAACGGGGCCAGAGTCTGCCTTTGACCTGGGAGTTGGATCAATGATGGTGGGCAGATACTATTTTGGTCGTCCTGAGCCAGTCAAAGGATTCGTTAGCGGGTCGGGCGGAGTATTGAAATGACCTCAAACCCGTCGCATGGAATTCTGGAAGGTATCAGGGTGCTGGACTTGGGCAGCCAAATCCCCGGTCCCTTTTGCGCCAAGTTGTTGGCCGACTACGGCGCCGACGTAATTAAAATCGAGCCGCCGGATATGGGCGACGTTGCCCGGCGAGTCGGTCCCTTTGTCGGCGACGACCCCCACCCGGACAAGAGCGTACAGTTCCTCTATCTTAACTCCAACAAACGAGGCGTTACCCTGGACTTGACCTCAAGTTCGGGACGTTCCGTCTTCAATTGTTTGCTTCAAACGTCGGACGTTCTGGTGGAGAATTTCTCCCCGTCCGAATCCGAGCATCTGGGTTTGGACCATGATTCCTTGGCCGTGGTGAACCCTGGATTGGTGGTAACCTCCATCTCTCCATTCGGTCGATCGGGTCCCTACAAGGACTTTCCGGCCACCGACATTGTGACCTGCGCGATGAGTGGGTTGATGTACCACTCGGGAGACTCGGACCGGGAACCCTTGCGAAATGCCTTGGACCAGTCGTTCTACGTGTCCGGGGCCAATGCCGCCGCAGCCACTTTGGCGGCGTTATTCCAACGACTCATCACCCGCGAAGGGCAGCACGTGGAGGTTTCCATCGTGGAATGCCTGGCGTCCCACTTGGTCCAGGCTGTGCCCTATTACACCTATATGGGCGCTATTAAGGGTCGCCGCCCGGTCCGAGGTTCGGGCTTTGAGGAGCTAATGCCAGCCCGGGACGGCTACGTGGTGCCCTCGGTGCAAGGCTCCCAACCCTGGCCGGTTATCGCCGAACTCATCGGCTTGGAAGAGTTGAAAGACGAGCGCTTTGCTACCGGATCTGGCCGAATTGAACACGGCGAAGAACTGAAACAACTGCTCATAAAGGGCTTGGCTAATTGGGACCGCAAACCGCTGTTCGAAGAATCCGGACAACGGCGGCTGGTTTTTGGCATGGCGCAGGACGCCGGAGACCTAATGGAGTGCCAGCATTTGAGGGAGCGAGGTTTCTTTACGGAGTTGGTCCACCCGGTTGCGGGCAAAGCAGAGTATCCGGGCATGGGAGCCAAGCTTTCGGCAATGGAGTTTGAATTTCGCTATCCCGCTCCGTTATTGGGCCAGCACAACGCCGAAATTTACGTCGGAGAGTTGGGTTACACACCTCAGGATCTGGTAAATATGCGGGAGTCGGGGATCATCTAGTAGCCGGACCGGTAGAGAGGTTAATTAGTGTCGATTCAACCTGTCATAGATGAAGCGAAACAGAGAGCCTTTGTGCGCAAGGCTTTGGGTGACCTTAGCAGCACAACGGCTGTGATAATGGCCATGATCGGCGATCGCCTGGGTATATTCAAAGCTCTGGGAGATGGTTCGCCGACCAGCAGCCTAGAACTGGCCTCCCGGACGGGGATCAACGAGCGGTACGCTAGGGAGTGGCTGGGAGGCATGGCCGCGGCGGGCTACCTTGAGTATGACCCGGCCAGCCAGCGGTTTACATTGCCGCCCGAATACGCCATGGTCTTGGCCCAGGAAGGGGGACCGAAGTTCGTGGCTGGCGCATATCAGGTTCTGCTGGGTATGCTTGGCCCATTCGATCAACTGCTGACCGCATTTCGGAACGGAGGCGGTGTCCCCCAATCGGCCTACGGCGACAATCTGTGGGACGGGTTGGAAAGATTTACCAGTGGCTGGTTCGAAAATTTGCTGTTGCCTGAATGGATGCCAGCCATGCCCGACGTCCAAGCCAAGCTGCAGGCCGGGGCATCGGTGGCCGACGTTGGCTGTGGCCGTGGCCGGGCGCTGATAAAACTGGCCCAGGAATTTCCGGACTGCAGCTTTACCGGGTTTGACGTGTTCCCTCCCACAGTAACGCAGGCAACGGCCAAGGCCGAAGCCGTCGGAGTAGGCGACAGGGTAACCTTCCAGCAGTTGGACGTGACCGAAGGCCTTCCCCAGCAATACGACATCATC
>MUCU01000040.1 GCA_002817055.1 SAR202 cluster bacterium Io17-Chloro-G7
CGGCGCAGCTACCAAAGAGCAAATGCAGCGAAGCGTTGCCGCCACTTTGGGGTTGACCGAGGTCCCCCAATCCGACGCCGCCGATGCCCTGTCGGTATGCCTTTGCCACCTAGTGCAGCAGCAAGCGGCTGAGGCGTTGGGGCGGGAAATTTCTCCCGGCTCCGAGAGATAGCGGGTGATAGTCGGCGTTCGTGGAGCCCTTGAGGCTGTTGGCCCGGACTGGGTACATATTCAGGTCGGTGGCGTGTCACTACAGGTCAGCGTTCCAGCCTCTGCCATTGGCGAGTTGGGGTCAATCGGCGATAGCGTAAACCTGCATACCCAACTCCGCATCCAAAATGAGCAACCGGTGTTGTACGGCTTCCTATCGGAGAGTTCCCTGGAGCTTTTTGGCATGCTAAACGGGGTTTCCGGAATAGGACCCCGCCTTGCTTTAGCATTGCTCTCAGCTCTGGGCGTGGACCGCCTGTACCAGGCCATTTCAGCGGAAGACGTGGCGGCTTTATCCGATGCGCCGGGAGTTGGCCGGCGCACCGCAGGCCGCATCATACTAGAGCTAAAGGGAAAACTGCCTGAACATCAGTTGGCTTCGGCCCCAAGCCACTCGTCGGATGACGGCGATGTGATGGCTGCGTTAACCGCCTTGGGGTTCTCCCCCAGCGAAGCGCGACAAGCAGTGAGCAACCTTGACCGGGACCCGAACCTTAGCGTAGACGACCGCATCCTGCTGGCTCTACAGCAGTTCGGCGCGGGCGAATGAGGAAGATCGGAGCTCCAAGCGATCTTAGAACAAGCGTATAATAGGCTACAGATTTATAGTAACAAGGTGGGTTTCAACGTCATTTGAGTGGATGACCATGGCACATGCGAATATAAAAAAGGAGGCTCACCGCCTGGTGGATAACCTCGGAGAAAACGCTACTTGGGATGATCTGATGTACCAAATATATGTTCGCCAAGCTGTGGATGCTGGTCTTGACGATAGTTAATGCAACCGCACGATTGACGTAGAGGAGGTCAGGGCCACTTTGGGCTTGACTAGGTGAGGGTATACTGTACGAACAATGCCATGCACATTTGCTGGCGATATACGACCACATTGGGCACAATTCCGAACTCTATGCGATTCAGGTGGCCGATCGGCTGACCAGACGCTCAGAACAAATTGGTGCGTTTCCGTTGTCCGGACGTACCGTCCCGGAATATCAGAACCCGGATATCCGGGAAAGAATTGAGGGACCGTACCGAATAATTTATCTGATCAAACCGGGGCACGTGGACGTGGTCGCGTTGATACACGGGCATCAGGCTCTTCCCCCGTTTGTTTAGGATCGTTTTAATAATGGACTTCTGCAGAGCAAGAAATGGTTGAATTATCACGAGGGCGACGCTGGGCCGAGGCTGGCCGGGATGTGGAAGAAGCCCGGTCTGCTAGCGCCCATCTTGAAGCCAAGCGCTTTGAACTGGTTGCCGACTTCAAGATGACGGGAGATCAGCCCGCTGCCGTTAGCCGGTTGGTCAACGGCGTGGACGACGGTATGACCCGGCAGACTCTGCTGGGCGTAACCGGCAGCGGCAAAACTTTCACCATGGCCAACATCATTCAGGAAGTGCAGCGTCCCACACTGGTGATGGCCCACAATAAAACCCTGGCGGCCCAATTGGCTTCGGAGTTCAAAGAGTTCTTCCCTCACAATGCTGTCGAGTACTTTGTCTCCTACTACGACTACTACCAACCGGAAGCCTATGTGCCCCAGTCGGACACCTACATCGAAAAGGACTCAAGCGTCAACGAGGAATTGGATAAGCTGCGCCTGTCGGCTACGACATCTCTGCTGACCCGCCGTGACGTACTGATAGTAGCTTCGGTTTCATGTATCTACGGTCTAGGCGATCCTGAGGACTACTTTCATTTTGTGGCCCGGCTGAAAGTTGGGGACATTCGCAATCGTTCTCAACTCGTCCGCCAATTGGTCGACATGCAATACGAGCGCAACGACCTGGATTTGGCCCGGGGGAAATTCCGCGTGCGAGGCGACACGTTGGAGTTGGTGCCCGCCTACGAAGAGGCGGCAGTGCGCATCCAGTTCTTCGGCGACGAGGTGGAACGAATCTCCCAGATTGACCCCCTGACCGGCGAACTGCTGGGCGAATCGCAGGAAATGATGATCTTTCCAGCCAATCACTTCGTCACTCCAAAGGAGAAGTTGGACCTAGCCGTTGAAGCGATAAAAATCGAACTCGAAGGCCAACTGGCAATGCTAAGAGCCAATGGCAAAATTCTGGAAGCTGCTCGTTTGGAAAGCCGCACCCATTACGACCTGGAAATGCTCCAAGAAACCGGCTTTTGCGCCGGGGTAGAGAACTACTCCCGCCACCTATCCGGCCGGGAGGAAGGCAGCGCGCCTTGGACTCTTTTGGACTACTTCCCAAAAGACTATCTCATATTCGTGGACGAGTCTCACATGACTTTGCCCCAAGTCCGGGGGATGTATCGCGGGGACATGTCCCGCAAAAAGACCCTGGTGGAATTCGGATTCCGGTTGCCTTCCGCCCTGGATAATCGCCCCCTAAACTTCGAAGAATATGATGAGCACATTAACCAAGTTGTGTACGTCTCGGCTACGCCGGGGCCGTACGAAATGAAAAACAGCTCAAAGATTGTGGAGCAGGTAATCCGGCCCACGGGGCTACTGGACCCAACGGTGGAGGTGAAACCGACCAGTGGGCAGATCGACGACCTGTTGGTGCAGATTAAGGAAAGAGTCGAACGCAAGGAACGTTGCTTGGTCACAACCCTGACCAAGCGCATGGCGGAAGAGTTGGCCGACTATCTTTCGGAGATGGGAATACGCAACAGCTACCTTCACTCGGATATACAGACTCTGGACCGGATTGAAATTCTCCGGGACTTGAGGCTGGGCGTTTACGACGTAATCGTAGGCATCAACCTGCTGCGGGAAGGGTTGGACTTACCCGAAGTAAGTCTGGTGGCGATTTTGGATGCCGACAAAGAAGGCTACTTGCGGTCCGACACCTCAATGATACAGACCATCGGCAGGGCGGCCCGACACTCCCGTGGCCACGTCATCATGTACGCCGATAAGATGACCGACTCTATGAAGCGGGCCATCGATGAGACCAACCGCAGGCGCATCATCCAAGCTGATTACAACCAGCAGCACGGAATAGAGCCCCAGAGCATACAAAAACAAGTCCACGACATTACCGAGGCCATTAAGGGCGTGTCTGAGAACCGTTCCCGTTACAATGTGGCCCGGCAGGAGATGTCCCGGACCGACATGTTCCGGGTGGTAAAGGACCTGGAAACGCAGATGAAAGAAGCTGCCAAGGGCCTACAGTTCGAGAAAGCCGCCCAGTTCCGTGACGAGATTTTCGAGCTAAGACGCCTCTTGGCCCTGGAAGAAAAAACCCTCCTCCCCTCGGCGTTCGACTTGAAGGACGAAGTTCCGGAAGGGCTCAGCAAATAAGGCTTGCTTATAAATAGTCGCATTTCCGGCAAAGGAGCCACGGGATGGCCGTATCAAACCAAGAACTGATGGAGCAGGCCGACAGCCTATACAAACAATATGGAAGACCCCTGGAGCAAGAGCACTGGGGGGAGTTTGTTGCCATATTTACCGACGGTAGAATGGTCTTAGGCCCAACCCTTCTGGCTGTGTCTGAAGAGGCCCTAGCTAAATTCGGCAAGGGGAGCTTCGTCTTTAAAGTAGGAGTAAAGGCGGTCGGAAAGTGGCGATCAACCATCCACTGACTAGTTCCAGATTCCCCTTCCTTCCGGTTCGCCTACAGATGGGGCAGCAAACATTCTATGAAGAAGCATTACTGGATACCCGCTTTGACGGAGCCCTGGCAGTGCCCCCATTGCTAATGGAAGGGCAAGAGCCCGACTGGCTTCAGGTTTGGACCCTTGCCGACGGGTCCCAAGTTCCTTCCCCAGTTTATCGAGGCATCGTTCAATTGAGTGATTTTCAGCCCATGCCTATCCTTGTCGTCGCCCTTGGCCCTGAATGGATTATGGGTCTCGGCATCCTGCGCCACTTCTCCGTCACTCTCGACCACGGCCAACGGGTAGTTGTAAACCCCTAACGCAGGACATCGTCTTCCTGCTGCTCTTGTGCTTCAGCGTCAGGTTCATCAAACTCTTCATTTAGATCAAACTCGAATTCGGCAGGCAGGCTTCCTAGATATCCTGACAGGGCGTCCCGAAACCGAAAATAGTTGTCGACTGTCCACGCCTTGAGTCGATCCAATTTATCTGATGGATCCATTATCGTCACCGGCTGATCCCAGTACCATGCGACCCTACAGGCCTTTCTGTTATCGAGGCGCTCCCAATTTAGATTTACCCCCAATTGACTTTCGATCATTTGTTGGTCCTCCTGGATTGCGGCGAAGATGCGTTTGTTAGTTTCCTTGTCTGCGGGGGCTATGTACAATTCGATGCGAAATCTCGCCCGTGATGCAAACGCCAAAGGGAAACCGAATCCGCATTTTCCCGAAGCAGTGTTAAGCCAACTTCTCATCCCAACTTTGCTGGTCCTTATGACTCCGGGCTGCCGGTTTTTCAACCTATCCAAAACATCTTGGAAAAATGCTTGGTATCTTCGGCCCCTTTCAGTATCTTGAGGTAAGGCGGTTGGACCAACATTTTTCGGAGCCACGACCACTTTAAAGTTTGGAGCGATAGCGGAGAAACCTTGGGACCCTTGGATTCGCAGGAGTTCCAGCTCCACCCCGAAGAAATCGATGTTTCCCTGAGTAGCATTGTTCAGCCAGTCTAGGGCGGCTTGGTGCTCAGAACGAATATCCTTTGCCACCCAGATGATGACGCCACCGTTTTTTCCCGCAGAGTAGGTAAGCAGCTTTCCGAGATGATCGTGGTTGGTCCTTTCTAGTTGATTTTCGATGATCACCGGTCTGCCGGAACTCGGTTCTTCTCCGACCAGGTCCACAGAGAAATCTCCAACCGATACTTCTGACTCCACCAACTGAATATCCAATCCAAGGGATTCAGACAGCAGGCCAATATTTTTCTGAAGCCAAGGAGTGAAATCCGTAGCCTCGTTCTGCCAAACCGAACGTAGGTTATCTATGCGCTCAATTGTTCCCAAATCATCGACCATTTTTAATACTCCGCCACAACCCCATGCAACTGCTCCAGCACCGCTGCGTTCTCGTCGGTTGTGAAGTTGTCGACCGTGGGCACTGCCTTGCCCGTCGTCCCGTCCACCACGCCGATATCCACCATTCGGTTGATCAGGCTGGTCTCGTGCTCCACCGTTGGCAGCAGGTTGCGTCCGGCCAAGCGGGAGAGGGCCGCCACGAGGCCGTAACCCCCCCAGTTGGAAACGCTGGCCACAACCAACCTGTCCACTTGGGCTATGGCGGGGTTATTGGGTAGCCGGTCTATTGTAGGGATAACATCGGCCAGGTTGCCCATTCCGATCTCGTTGCCGCCGTCTCCGATGCCCACCGAAGGAATACCTTCCTCGAAGAGGTAGTCCAGCCGGCCCGTGTATGGGGTAATGTCCGCATCCCGCATGTTCAAGTAGGTATCGTCCTTGGTACGGCCGCTGCGTTCGATGGAGATCAGCAATCCGGGTTTCAGTTTGGCCAAAATATCTCTTGCCGCCTGCTTGCTGGCCTCGACATCGGTGATCGGGAAATCAATCACCTCGGCGTCGTCTCCGGCCAAGTCCCGCAGCGCCGTTAGGCAGACAGAATCGGTCACGTAGGTAACCTTGCGCCCCAAGGCTCTTAACGCATTCCCAATGGCTATAGCGCCTGGCGGACCGTCGGTTTCTGGCGTGCCTGTCATAAGGATGTAGAAGCCGGTGACTATTACGATGTCACCGGGATGGTCCATGATGTAGCTAGCGGCTTGGGAGCAAAAATCCTCGGGCAAGTGGGACCGCAGTTCGGCAACGCCCCGTTTGTCTTGCTGAAGGATCAGGTCCTCAATTGAGTTGGCTGAGTTGGCCATGTTCGTTCCTTGTGCTTAGACGTACTTGGCGGCTATCGGATGCTTTGAATAATCGCAGCTACCCAGGCTGATCGCCACCTTATCCATGGTTGATCGGAGCCACCCACATCGTTCGTGGTGAGCCCTTCGACAGGCTCAGGGAGAACGGGCGCCCACCGAAAGCGGTCAAAAGCTGAAGGCTGAAAGCTGATTGCTGACGGCTAAAAAGCCGGCAGCTAAAGAACCGCGTAATCCACGTCCTTTTTGTCGGTGATGAACATCTTTCCCGGACCGTGGGCGAACATTAGTGGTGGCTTGCAATTGAGCGCCACTGCTTGGGGCGTCACGCCGCAGGCCCAGAAAACCGGCTCTTCGTCGGGCAGTATATCCACCCGGTCACCGAAGTCGGGACGGTCCAAGTCCAGGATCCCTATGGCCTCCGGCATGCCGATGTGTATGGGCGCTCCGTGGGTCGCCGGGAACCGGGACGTTACTTGCACCGCCCGCACGATCTTGTCTCGCTTGATTGGCCGCATGCTGACCACCATGGGGCCGGAGAATACGCCGGCGGGGGTCGTCGGTATGTTGGTGATGTACATGGCGACGTTTAATCCTAGGTCTTGATGTCGCAAGGCGATTCCAGCGTCCACCATGGCGGTTTCAAAGGAGAAGCTGCAACCCAAAAGGAATGACACCAAGTCGTCTCGCCAATAATCGACCAAGGATTCAGTCTCGCCGGTGAACTCGCCGTTTTCGTAAATACGGTACGCCGGCACATCGGTGCGGATGTCGGCCCCTGGGGCGGTTATTATTGGCTCGGTGCTACCCGCCTCGATGACTTCCAACAAGGGGCAGGGCTTTGGATTTCGTTGGCAAAAAAGCAAAAAATCGAAGGCTAAGTCTTTAGGCAAGATAGCCAGGTTCGCTTGCACGTGCCCCGCCGCCACGCCGGAGGTGACCCCGCGCCAATGGCCGGTCCTTATGAGTTGGCGTACTTCCCGACCCGTTTGCGGCAATGTGATCAGGCTCATTTAATAACCTCCGAATGTTAACGTCACGGTTTGGTGGGGGCACATCGTCCTTGGCGGCCTTAATGTCTGGGCGCTCTTTGATGATTGAGCCATCGGAAACAACCTGCGTCCGCTTTGGTCTGGGTGCGGGTTCATTGGGTGTATTTTAAGGACACCTAGCCGGAGTGCAATGATACACAGAGACAATAATAGTTGGCCCATTTAACCGAGTCAATTGCGCTCTCCTATCCCGATCTAAGGATGGCCTGGCATTGGAGTTTTGTGTGCATCTCGGGGCCAATCTAAAGCGACTGGTGCCGGACTCGGTGATATACTCCAATTGGCCGTGGGTAATTATTAAAGTTACGGAACGGGCGGATTCCGGTAAAACGTGGGTTACGGTATAACGAGTGTATACGGTCTTTCTGCTGGCGGACCACGATAGCGGCTTCACTCCCTTGGCAGAGTCGCTCAGCCGGGTTGGAATGGACTGCCAATCTGGCCCAGAACTACCCCCGGGAATCGGGCAAAACAAATCACGGGTACCCGAAGTGGTCCTGCTGGACTTGGCTACAATCGAGATGGGACAAGCCCGGAATGTTGTCGACCAGTGTCGTAAGTTCAAGACGCCTGTGATAGCGTTGGTATCCCGAGACGGACTGGAATCCTACGACCCCTCTCTAAATCCCGATGAACTCATAGTCCATCCGCTGCCCGACCCCGAATTGTTGGTGAGGCTCAAGCAGGCCGTCTACCGGGTAAGCGGACCTGTCAATGGAGATCAAGTGCTTCGGGTCGGGGAGATGTCCATCGACCTGGAGCGCTACGACGTTACCGTGGCTGGGCGTCGGGTTTCGCTGACCTATAAAGAGTTTCAACTCCTGGTATTGCTGGCTTCCAATCCGGGAAGGGTCTACTCCAGAGAAAATCTGCTCAGTCAGGTCTGGGGATATGACTACTTGGGCGGCACCCGTACAGTCGATGTTCACGTGCGTAGGTTGCGCTCCAAGATAGAAGCGCCCGGAAGGTCGTTTATCGAGACGATTTACCTGGTAGGGTACCGGTTCAAACTTCCTGGTTAAACTGACCTTCGACGGAGCCGATATGGTCGAGGGTCGGCTCCTTGGACCATCCCCGGAGCATCCCCCACAAAAGCGGGAACTCTCCAAGATTGCACTGGGCGAATTGCCTTGTGCCCTACGTGCGTCTGCGGGGATCGGACCTGCCATCAGGGCTAGCTGCCTTCTTCGCTCACCGCATCCAGGAAGCGGGCCACTTGAGCGGCCAGAAGTGCGTGCTTCTTGGCCTTTAGTTCCGGGTCCTTCTCCATCACCTTGGCCGCTTCTTCCCGGGCCGACTCCAAGAGCTTCCGGTCGGAAATGTGAGCCATGCGAAGGTTAGGCAGACCGCTCTGTCGGGTACCAAAGAAGTCCCCCGGCCCCCGTAGTTCCAGGTCAACCTCGGCCAACTGGAAGCCGTCGTGAATACTCTCCAAGGCAGACAGCCGCTCTTTCGCAACTTCCGAGGGGCTGTCCGAAAGCAACATGCAGTAGCTCTTGTGCTCCCCACGCCCCACCCGCCCTCTGAACTGATGCAGTTGGGCCAGTCCAAACCGGTCCGCGCCTTCGATTAACATCACCGTAGCGTTGGCCACGTCGATACCCACTTCTACCACCGCCGTCGAAACCAGAATTCCGGTCTCAGCGTCCCGAAATTTTCTCATGACCCGGTCTTTCTCTTTGGGTTTCATTCGGCCATGGAGTAAACCTAGAGTGAGGTCGGGGAATACCTCAGTGGATAGGCGCTCGTACTCCTCAGTGGCGGCTTTGCTTTCGATTGCCTCCGACTCGTCAACCAACGGGCAGACCACGAAGGCTTGGCGTCCTTCCTTCAGTTGCTTGCGCAAAAATCCGTAGGCGGCCTCGCGGCTGGTCGGTGGCAACCAGCGTGTCGCAACTTCTTGCCGGCCCGCCGGAAGCTCATCTAGGGTTGAAATGTCTAGGTCGCCGTAGAGAGTTAGGCTCAGGGTGCGGGGGATCGGTGTAGCGGACATGAGTAGCGCATGGGGCGACACTTTACCCCGCTGCCTTAAAGCGGAACGTTGGGCCACTCCAAACCGGTGTTGCTCGTCGGTAACCGCCAATGCCAAATTTGGCATGGACACCCCTGACTGAATGAGGGCATGGGTGCCAATAATCAGGTCCAAGGCGCCGGCGGCGGCCATCTCGGTCAACTCCCGCTTACGGGACAAGCGTGTGCTGCCGGTGAGCAATCCCACCGTAACCGACCGCTCCAAATATTCCAAGTAAATCGAAATCAAGTAGTCCGATTTCGCCGTCTGGACTGCCCCGCCTAAAAGCCCGGTCACGGTCCGGAAATGCTGTTCCGCCAGAACCTCGGTGGGCACCATTATCGCTCCCTGGTGTCCTTGGGCCGTCACCATCAGCAGAGCGGCAAGTGCCACCACGGTCTTCCCGCTGCCCACCTCTCCTTGCAGCAACCGGTTCATCGGCGGAGTGCCCCGGTCCAGGTCTGAGAGAATGTCTTGAATGCATCGCTCTTGAGCACCGGTGAACTTGAAAGGCAGAGTTGCCAGGAATCCTTCGAGTACCTGGTGTCGTGTCTCGACGGCCACCCCGGTGACGTCCTGGTTACGGTGTTTGCGGCGTCCCAATACCGCCAGTTGCAGCGTGAACAACTCGTCGAAAGCCAGCCGCCGACGGGCCCGCTCCCACGATTCCGGGCTGTCTGGGAAGTGGGCTTGTTGGATTGCCTGTTGCAGCGGCATTCCGCCGCTACGGTCCAGAATGTCCGAAGGCAACAACTCTTCTACGCCCCCCAGCCATTCCTGCAGCGCCTGCCAGGTGAATCGGCGCAGGTTGCGACCGGACAATCCCTCGGTAAGGGGGTATATGGGCACCATGCGACCGGTGTGTATGGGCGTTTGCTCGATTTCCAGAACCTCGTAGTCGGGGGACTCCAAGACCAACTGTCCCCTGAACACGCCCGGTTTTCCGCTAACAGCTATGCGGGAATTCGGCTTGAGGGTCCGGGCCAGGAAGCGTTGCCCGAACCAGATAACTTGCAAGTTGCCGGTCTCGTCTCCTAAGACCGCCTTGATGGCCTTGCGCTTACCCCCTCGACCACCGCTGACTTCTTGGGCCTCCCACACGTTGGCGATTAACGTGCATTCCACGCCCGGGACCAACTCCGAAATCTTTGCGTAATGGGAATAGTCTTGATGGCGGCGGGGGAACAGGTACAACAGGTCGCGGATAGATTGAACGTCCAAGCGCGCCAATTTGGCGGAAAGCTTGGCGTCGACGCCACGGAGGCGGCTAACCGGAGCGTCCAAGCTCAGACCGGCGGGGGTTTCTTTGCCTTTGCTAACCGCCGTGCTTGCGCCATTATCCTTAGCTACAGGGGCAAGTGTTGCAGGGGCTGGCTTTGATTCTGTCTCTTGGATTTTCGACTTTTGGCCCGACCGTGAGCTTCCAGCCGTTACGGGGTATTTATCGGCCTGTGGGTTTTGAGCGGCCCGTGCGTTTTTAACGGTCGTTCGGTTCTTCTCGGATGGAACTGTGGCGGAAGAAATTGGGGACACTGGGGAAGTTGTTGGCGCCCGTTCGCTATCCAAGACCGCACGCCAGCGCTCAACCCAAATTCGGCGCTCTTCCCGGGACATTGAGGCATAGGACGACGTAGTCAGTGGTTGAACTAAGGCCGGGTCCTCCAAGCTCTCGCTCATTGAGCCGGACCACCGCAGGAGGAACTTGTCCAGTCCCCCTACGACGGCTCCGTTGTCGAAGCTTCGGGACTCTTCCAGGCGCATGATGTTGCTCAGGCTTTCCTGCCAGGTCGGTGAGGCGCGGTTTGAGGAGGCCATCAGGCGTTTAGTATATCACCACCCCCTGCCAGGGCCACTCCTATGGCGCCGGGTCCCAGGTATGTGCCCAGCGTAGGTCCAAACCGGGCGATCAAAATCTCGTCCGAGTCCAGCAACCCGGCCAGGTCTTCCTTAAGTTCCTCCGCTTGTTCCCTCTGGGTACTATAGATCACCGCAAGTTGGCGCAAAGGAGCTTTCTCGCGTACCAAGGCGACAATGCGGTTCATGGCCCTGGCCCGGTTGCGAATGCGCTCTAACGGGTAAGCTTCACCGTTTCGGATGGTCAAAATTGGCTTGACGTTGAGCACCGAGCCGACGAAGGCCTGGGCTTTGCCTATTCGACCGCCACGCTGCAGGTATTCCAATGTGTCGGGAACGAAAAAGCAGGATATGGCCAAAATCTCTTGCTGGGCCAATTGAGCGATCTCGTGGTGGGACTCCGAACCTTCGCAACTCTTAGCTGCCGAAAGGGCGACCAATCCCTGGGGAAGAGACGCCAATTTAGAGTCTACTATCTCAATGTGGGCAGCGCCTTCCTCTCTCATGGCGGTCCGGGCTTGATTGGCGGAGTTGAGGGTGCCGCTTAGCTTGCCCGATACATGTATGGATACCACCTGATGTCCCTGGCTCAGGAGGTCTTGGTAAACATCTTGGAAATCCGCGACAGTGGGCTGAGCTGTCGTAGGCAACCGAGAGCCCGATGTTAAACTGGCGTAGAAGTCATCGCTGGAAATGTCCACGCCGTCCTTGTAGGAGTGGTCACCGATTATGACGTAACAAGGGACAACTGTAATATTCAATTGCGAGGCAAGTTGAGGGGGGATATCACTGGCGCTGTCGGTCACAATCCTAATCGCCATGAATCGCCCCGGCGTGACCTCTTAGTCTAACCGGCCATTTAGCGGGCCACGGACCGGGTTCCGGAAATATCGGATTAACTAGATTCACTTGTTGGCTCCGTACAAACTCGTTTGCGCCATGAGTTTTGCGCCATGAATCAGGGGGATAGCAGAGCGTCTTCTGGGAAATATCACTAGATACAGAGCACTACTCTACTGAGGCCAGGTAATGGTAATTGGGTTGCCCGCCGTCTACGACATCCACTTGAATGCCGGGAAATCCAAATTCCAATGTAGAGCGCAAGCCTTGGATGGCATTTGTTGAAGACTCGCTGGAGGACTCAGTTAAAGCGTCTGCTCCATGGTAAATGGTCACGACTTGGTCAGGCGAGTTTACTGTCTGGCCCAAAATAGACTCAAGGACAGCCTCGGGAGTTTCGGCACAGGACGCCAGTTCGCCTTCGATAATGCCTATATATTGACCGGCGCGTACCGGTATGCCTCGAATAATGGTCGAGCGCGCCGCCTGTGTTACCTCCATGGAAATAACTCCAGATAGGACTGCCGACATCGCCTCAAGGTTATGCGCCAAAGGCTCCTCGGGGCTGTAGGCTAAAAGTGCCGCCACGCCTTGGGGGACAGATTTAGAGGGCACAACATGAAGATGAGGCTCCCTTATTGCGGCCTGGGTAGCGGCTGCTAAAACGTTGGCATTGTTGGGCAATATTATTACTTGCGCGTCGGGCCTTGACTTGCTCTGCTCAAGAAACTGACCCACATTGGGGTTCATGCTTTGACCGCCATCAATTATTCCGCTGCAGCCAGCATCCTGAAATAACCTGCGGAGACCCTCTCCTCGCACCACGGCCACTACCGAGATGTTAGTCGTGAGTGTCGTGGATGCCTCGTAATCCGGGACCAAACCGGCGCTTTGTAGGGACATGTTCTCGATGCTGATGCGGTCAAGTTGGCCCAGGGACGCACCGTAGCTGAGGGCTGGCCCAGGGTCGAATGCGTGGACGTGTACCTTTACGTAACGTCCATCACCCACAATAACCGTCGATCCTCCCATCTCCGGCCCCAGCCCGGCGCGCACGATTTCGGTGGTAACCCCGGTTTCCGAATTCGAGCCACCTTCGGAATCAGCGACATGACCGGAACTCAAGGTATTAATCACGTATTGGATGCAGTAACCCCAGTTTTCTTTTAAGTTAGAACTCGGCGTCGAATCATGATTAGAACCAGGCCAGGAATCAACCGAAGAACCCGACGTGGCCCGGTGGTCGAAGAGTTCTTGGTCAACCCTTCTCTGCGCCGCAATGGGGTCAAGGGGCTCGACGCAACATTTGCCGAGAGCCTGGTCTACCAAGGCCGGATCCTGGCCCGCGAGGGAACAAAAAGAGGCTCCCAAGATTAGCGCCACGCCCATACCCCCAGCATCGACCACCCCGGCTTCCCTCAATATGGGGAGTTGGCTTGGGGTGGCGTACACGGCCTCGACGGCGCCTTGGAAGGCCGATTGCCACAGACCGGAGGCTTCCCCTTCGCCACCGCCTTTAGCCATTTGCGCTGCGTTTCTTACTGCGGTGGATGCGGCCGTGGATGCAGCACTGATAACCGTAAGCATTGTTCCTTCCACCGGATTAACCACCGACTTGTAGGCCGCATCAGTCGCCAACCGAAGGCCAAGGGTTAACCATGGGCTTCCCCCGTCTGGATGGCCTCTGCAAGCTTCTGATAGGCCACGAAATAACTGGGAGAGAATGACTCCGCTGTTCCCTCGGGCACCCCAGAAAGCGCCCTCGGCAAGACCGGCAAGCACTTCTTCCGCACTGTTGTCAGAGTCTTTGGGGCACTGCTCCAAAGCCGACCTGAGGGTCAACAGCATGTTGGTCCCGGTGTCGCCGTCGGGCACCGGGAACACATTCAGAGCGTTGATAGCGTCCCTGTATCGCTCGAGACAAGCAGCAGCGGCAACAAACGCCCGGTGGAGGTCTTTGCCACTGGTGCTCTCCATCCTATTCAGCCGTCCTAATCGGCAATCATCGGTACCGGCGGCTTGCGTGGAAGCCTAAAAAATGATGATGCCTAGAATATGATGATGCCTAGAATATGAGTTAGGATAAAATAAGTAACGAATGCCGTAGGGTATTATAACCGAATGGTTGAGGACCTCCCAGATCCACCGCCTAAAACCAAAAGGACCTCGTTGGCACCGGTCAACAGAGGCGGTAAGATGGCGGTAATTGAGACCAAACCATCACCAACGAG
>MUCU01000041.1 GCA_002817055.1 SAR202 cluster bacterium Io17-Chloro-G7
AGGGAGACCTATCTGAGCAACGGGCTTTTATGCCCTGAGAATGATAACGGTCTTACCTCCGTCCCTGGGAGTCAACATACAAGAATGACAGACTGCGGTTGGCTTTTGAGGCAAGGCCCCGAAATGAGCGAAGGGACTGACTCCGTCTCAGTCCGCCCTGCCCGATCAAAACTATATGCCCAAAAGCTTTGCTGCGTTGCCGCCCAATATCGCCTCTTTGTCCGCCTCTTCCAGGTTGGCCTCGTCTATGTAACGGAGGAGACGTTTCGGCTGAATCAACGGGTAGTCCGTGCCGAAGAGAATTTTTTCCGGGCCAATCAGGCCAACGACTGTTGGCAGAACATCCGGGCCGTACAGGAAGGGCGATACCGCAGTATCGAAGTAAACGTTTTTGATTACCTCCGGTACCTCGGGCATAAGAGCATAGAAGGGCAAGCCGCCGCCCCAATGAGCGCAGATTATCGTGTTGTCTGGGAAATTCTCGATGAACCGGTAGAGCCTATCCGGCGTGGTATGACCCTTTCCGGGGTATTGATGACCCACCGGCTCCGAGGAATGAACTACCACAGGCATGCCGAATCGCCGGGCCCGGTCCATGATAGGCGCCATTAAACCTTTATCTGTTATGTCAAACCCTTGGGAGTCTGGATGGAGTTCGCCAACTCCTACCGCTCCGGCCAGGGCGCAGCGCTCTAACTCCATCACCGCAGCATCGCCCCACGAAGGGTTCACCGAGCAAAATGCGCTCAACTGACCATTATAGGATAACGCCGATTCGATCAGATAATCGTTGGCTTCTCTCGACACATCTTCGCCAGCCCAGCCAAATCCCATTATCACTGCCTTGGAAACACCACCCCGGTCCATGGCTCCCAGTAAATCAGTCGCGGTGGCCATGCGAGCATTAGGTTTGGCGAAGAGGTCGGCGAACGTAGCGTCGTGATCAAGCAGGGAGGATCGGCGATTCTGAAAATCCGGAGGCAACACATGGCAGTGGGCATCGATTAACACGAATGAAACCTACTGATACCGAACAAGTAAACCCACTCCCTCTCGGCCTTCCAAGAGGTCTTGACTAGACTTTGACTAACACGACCGTAGCGGCGACCCTCGCCATTCGCGCAGGCGGTCTGCTTGCGGTCTCATAAAATGATATTGGTTGTAGCGACGCAATTATAGGTTCGATATACTGAGATTGCCACTATGTAACTTAGACACAGAAGCTAGACACCCAAGCTAGACACCCAAGCAAACTGGGCTTATAATTTTGGCGCCAATCCCCACCTGCGTTGAACCACTGTTTCGCCCGAAAATCAAGCAGTGTAGGGTTATTTTATTAGCTTGGAGGACTCAAGTTGGCGGCAACCGCCACAGGCAATAACACCCGAAGAAATGGAGCCAGAGGACTCTCCAGCAAGGCTAAAGCCGATGTGTCGGACCTGCAAGCAATTGCCCAAGAGTTGCGGCGGGACATTATCCAGACCATTTTCACCGCTGGCAGTGGCCACCCGGGGGGTTCTCTCTCAGAATTGGATATCCTGGTTTCCTTGTATTTCCGCATGATGCGTCACGACCCAGCTAACCCAGGTTGGACCAATCGGGACCGGTTGATTCTAAGCAAAGGCCATGCTTCTCCTGGACTTTATTGCGTCCTGGCCAAAGCCGGATACATTGATCACGAAGAGTTGTCCACCTTCCGCAAATTGGACAGTCGGCTTCAAGGGCACGCCCATCCCATGACGCCCGGCGTGGAGATGAATTCCGGTTCTCTGGGCATGGGGCTCTCTTTTGCGTTGGGATGCGCCTTGGCAGCCAAGTTGGACAGCAGAGACTCGCTGGTTTACGCCATTCTAGGCGACGGCGAGTGCGACGAGGGAGAAGTGTGGGAAGCCGCCATGTCGGCGGTTCACCACAACGCCAGCAATCTCATCGCCATTGTCGATAGGAACCGCATACAAAATGACCGGTTCACCGAGCAAGCAATGAACCTGGAGCCATTCCCGCAAAAATGGAGGGCTTTCGGGTGGAGGGTTCTTGAGACCGACGGCCACGACTACCCTTCGCTGCTCTCCGCAATAAGTCGCGCCGGTCAACGGCGCACCCGTCCCACGGTGATTATCGCCCATACGGTCAAGGGAAAAGGCGTCAGCTTCATGGAGAACAACCCCGGGTTCCATGGCCGCGCTCCCAACAAAGACGAGTTCGAGCAAGCTATGAAGGAGTTGGCCTGATGGTTGCCCAGAGAGAAATGGCCTCAACCCGGGAAACCTATGGCCGCACGTTGCTGGAATTGGCCGATGCATTTCCGGGCATAGTTGTCTTGGGTGGCGACCTAAACGTATCGGTATTTACCCATCTGTGGCGGGACCAATACCCCGACCGGTTCTTCGACTTCGGCCCCGCAGAACAAAACATGATTGGTGTTGGAGCGGGACTAGCCGCTTCCGGCAAGGTACCTTTTGTTAGCACCTTTGCGGTCTTCGGCGTGGGGCGTCCTTTCGACCAGTTGCGGGTACTGGTAGCCCAGTCTCACCTCAACTTGAAATTGGTTTGCACCCATGCTGGAATTTTGACCGGCGAAGATGGGATGTCGGCCCATGGCATTGAAGACCTGGCCTTGGCCTGCTCTCTAGACGGATTTACCGTGGTAGTCCCAGCCGACGCGCCTGAAACCGCCCAAGCGGTCCGTGCCGCAGCGGAAACCGACGGGCCTTTTTACATCCGCTTGTCCCGAGCCGCTACGCCGGTTATCCACGACGATGCTTACAAGTTCAAAGTTGGCCGCGCTGAAACTTTGAGACAGGGCCAAGACTTAACCATCATAGCTACGGGCGTCATGACATCGGTAGCGCTGGATGCTGCAGAGCTTCTAGCCCAATCGGGAGTCCAAGCGCGGGTTCTGCACCTGGGCACCATGAAACCTACCGACGAAGCGGCCATCATTGCCGCCGCACGGGAAACCGGAGCCATAGTCACCGCAGAAGAGCACTACATACACGGGGGCTTGGGCAGCATCGTCGGTCAAGTGGTTGGACGTCAACATCCTGTACCTCTTGAGATGGTAGCGCTGCAGGGCTATGCCGTATCCGGTAAGGCTGAAGAACTAATGGTCCGGTGCGGCCTCAGCCCGGAGCACGTGCGTGCCGCCGCCGACGCGGTCCTTAGCCGCAAAAAAGCCTGAACTGAGAAACTAGGTACTTGGGGAAAGGCCCGGAATTTGGACCACAGCCCAATTAATCTAACTGCGCCCGATTTCACCCTATCCGACTCTGACGGCCATTTTCTCTCCCTCGGCGATTTCCGTGGCCGAACGGTGGTTCTCGTTTTCCTCCGCCACTTTGCTTGACTCCCTTGACGTGAGCACTTGTCGCAGTTGCGGCAAAAGAATAGCGACATCGAGGCTATGGGCGCCACTGTCCTGGCCGTGTCATTTGAGCCTAGGGACCGGTTATTCCAGTTGTCCCGTCTGTTACAACTTCCCTTCCCCTTGATGTCAGGCCAAGAAATGGATGTCTACCGTGCCTACGGCCTTCAACGAGCCGATCTGCGCCACATTTTCAGCCTCAAGACTATCCTGACCTACGTCAAGCTCCTAGCCAAAGGGCGCATGTACCAATTTCGCCGTAGCGACATGCGTCAACTTGGCGGCGATTTCGTCGTCGACCCCGAGGGCGTAATCCGGTATCAATACCGCGGTACCGCTCCTAACGACCGGCCGTCGGTGGCTGAGTTGATTCGCGCGGTAAGCGCTATTTAGGCGAACCGGAACCGTGCCAGCCCCGCACCCCCGGCTAATGCGTTATAACTGTGGATAATAGCCCTACTGTCGTTTGCTGCTGGTGGCAGAATGACCTCCGTTGCTATCATGTCCCGCATATGCTCAACCTTAGACCGAACGTCGCTCATTGACCATGGCCCGGACCATGGCCCGGATCATGGCCCGAAATTGTCATCCCCTTTCCGTCACAAAACCCCACAAACAGTGTCGAGATGATAAAACTGAGCCATAGCAAAACTGTGCTACAGTCGGCATGGGTGGCTTTGGAGGCGAAATGGAAATTGCTTGGTTCGTTATCGGTGTCGCGGCTGGAACTGTGTTGGCTTGGCTGGCACTCCGGTTAAAAACCGCCGTAGGCAGCACTAAACTCGAAGCCAAGCTGGAGGCCGCTGAAGAAAAGGCTCGTGAATTTCAGAAACTGAGAGAAGATACGGACGCCGGTCTGCGTCAAACCTTTGAGGCGTTGGCCGCCGAATCCCTGCGCGGGAACAACTCGGCATTTCTCCAACTTGCCCAGCAGAGTCTGGAGACGCGTATGACCCAGGCCAACGCCGACCTAGACCTCAGAAAACAGGCGGTAGAACAATTGGTCAAGCCGTTAAGAGATAAGCTGGACTCTATCGAGCGGGAGCGGCGAATCGCCTACGGTGGATTTGAGCAGATGGCCAAGTCTATGGCTTCTGGACAACAGTTGCTGGCTAGGGAAACTAGCAACCTGGCATCGGCGTTAAAAACGCCCCATGTCAGGGGTCGGTGGGGTGAGTTGACCCTGCGCCGTGTGGCCGAGCTGACCGGCATGGTCGATCGCTGCGATTTTATGGAACAGGTAACTTTTGAATCCGAGATGGGCGCCAAGCGACCCGACATGATCGTTTACCTGCCCAACGACCGACAGGTCGTAGTGGATGCTAAAGCGCCAATGGACGCCTACTTGGAATCCCTGGAAGCCGAGACGGAAGAAGGCAGACAAGCAGCGCTCAAGCGGCACGCCAAGCAGGTGCGGGACCGGTACCGGGAGTTGGCCGCCAAATCCTATTGGTCGGCATTGGGCCACACGCCCGAGTTCGTCGTGCTGTTCCTTCCCGGAGAGCCATTCATGGCTGCAGCCCTACAAGAAGACCCGAAGCTCTTGGAAGACGCCATGAGCGACAAGGTGGTATTGGCGAGTCCCTCGACCCTATTTTCCTTGCTCTGTGCTGTCGGTCAGGGTTGGAAACAGGAGCAACTGGCGGAAAATTCCAGGCAGATAAGCCAACTGGGGCGTGAAGTGCATGACCGGATCGCTGACTGGGCCGGTCATTTGGAAAAATTACGGACTGCCCTGGTTAGGTGTGTAGCCGCCTTCAACGAGAGCATGGGCTCGCTGGAGGGCCGAGTTTTGGTGTCTGCTAGGAGGATGAAAGATTTGGGTGTAACCAGCGACAAAGATATATCTGGGCTGCCACCGGTGGATTTAAATCTCAGAGAGTCGGTGCTGCGAGATGGAGAACCCCTAGGCTTGCATTTCGGGGGCAATAATAGCGCTGGTAATCAAAGTAAGGCTGCGACAGACGATGGTCAGTGATTGTTGGACTCGTCGTCCATGCCTTCATCGCTAAATACGATAGTTTCCCTTCCCTGAAACACGTGGACGACGAAACCTTCCCGGGAAATACCCACAGCGTCCACCATATCCTCGTCCACTGTGTCTATGATTTCCTGGATGGCATCTTGGGTTAGGCTTTCATCGACCGCCAATGCCAGGTGCACCACCCCGTCGGCGAAATGGATGTCTATGCGGCCCACCGGGCGATCGTTCTCCCTGATGGTATAGGCCTCCGAGTACGGCGTTCTGACCTCACGCTCGAAGCTAAAATCCGGCAAAGCCTGCCTCCTCTACTCTCGGACCTGCCCGCTGCCCATTATCACCCATTTGTATGAAGTAAGTTCACGTAGACCCATGGGTCCCCTGGCGTGAAACTTCTGGGTGCTGATGCCAACCTCCGCACCCAAGCCAAACTGGGAGCCGTCGGTGAACCGGGTGCTGGCGTTAACGAAAACCGCTGCGGCGTCCACCTCGTCCAGAAACCGCATGGCGGCGGAATAGTCTTCGGTTATTATCGCCTCGGAATGACCGGAGCCATAGGTCTCGATGTGGTGTAATGCCTCGTCCAGAGAATCCACCACTCTGACGGCAGCGGTCAACGACAGGAACTCGCGGCCCCAATCGGCGTCGCTGGCGGGCTTGGCTTTAATACCCGGATTAGGGCCTAAAGCACTCAAGGCTCGATAGTCGCAGTGAAGCTCCACTTCGGCCACGGCTAGGCTCTTGGCTACCATGGGTAGGCACTTGATAACCACATCCGAATGCATCAATACCGTGTCCAAAGCGTTGCACACCGTGGGACGCTGCACCTTGGCGTTGAATATTATACCCGTGGCTTTGTCTAAATCCGCTGAACGGTCCACGTAGGTGTGGCAAACACCAACGCCCCCGGTGATTGCGGGCATGGCGGCGTGTTCTTTCACGAAATTGATTAGTCCGGTCCCACCCCGGGGGATTACCAGGTCAATGTGCTCTTTCATACCCAAAATGACATCCACCAAAGCTCGGTCGGTGTCATCGACGAACTGCACTGCCTCCGACGTGATCCCAGCTTGGGTAATAGCGTCGCGGATCAACCCTACTAAGGCAGTATTGGACTTGAGGCTCTCTTTTCCTCCGCGCAGCAGGCAGGCGTTGCCGGATTTTAGGCACAGCGCGGCGATATCCACAGTCACGTTGGGCCGACTCTCGTAAATGCTGGCGATGACCCCCAGAGGAACGCGCCGTTTACTGACCATGAGACCGTTTGGCAGGGTAGTCATGTCCAACGATTCACCCACAGGGTCGGGCAATGCTGCGACTTTTCTTACATCAGCCGCCATCCCGGCGAGGCGTTCCGGGTTAAGGAGCAAACGGTCCAACATTGCATCGTTCATCCCGTCATCCCGAGCGGCGGCGTAGTCTTGCTGATTGGCGTCTAAGACTTCGGTCTGTTGGGATTCCAGTGCCGCGGCAATGTTGAGCAAGGCCAGGTTTTTGACGTCCGTAGACAGTCGGGACAGCAGGCGGCTGGCCGTCCGTGCGGCCCGGCCCTTGGCTACAACCTCTTCCCTGATCTGTTCAGTGTTGAATTTTTCGATGTCTTTCGCGCCACTGTTAGCAGGACTCATGCTCCTCCAGCTTGAAACCGAGCAGGTTCAATACTACTGGAACCAGAGTGTGATTCAAGGGGTCCACGCCTAACCCGAATTCCTCCAGCGCGGTCGCCCCCAGGAACGGCTGGGTTTCATCATTGCCAATAGCACAAGAAACCATCGTGGTCGCAACACCAATGCGCATAGGAACCTGTGCTAGTCCCAACTCCACCACGCTGCCGTCTGCTAATCTAAAGGACCGATCGTGGGTTGGCGAATGGCCTAAGCTTTCCAAAATTGACCTTGGTATAAGCGTGTAGCTAGCACCGGTATCAACCCAGACCTCAACGCTCTCGAACCTTTGCCTTGAAGCGTCTCCGATCTCGATCGGGTAGCGAAAAGTGCTCACGTTCCTCCAAGAATGGCAATCAGCCCGGAATATCTAATCTTATTAACCAACTTTACAATAGCACCAAATTGTTTCGGTGGACCACTTCCTGGCCGTATTGGTAGCCCAAGGTGCCTTCTATGTCGCTGGACTGGCCACCCCGTATCCGTGAAATGTCTTCCGCGCCGTAATTGGCGATGCCGCAGGCTATGCGCCGCCCCTCGAGGCTGGTGATGGAAACGATGTCCCCCCGGGAGAATTCTCCATTGACATCGGTAATCCCGGCGGGCAACAGGCTCCGGTTTTTCTCGCGCAACGCGAGGGCAGCCCCGGCATCGACAACCACTGCACCCTTGGGGGAAATTCCGCTGAGCATCCATCTTTTTCGGGCTTCGAGCTTCTCCGCGCCGGAGTTGAATAGGGTACCGATGGTTTCCCCTCTGACGGCTTTGGTCACCGCATCTTTAGTCCGCCCGTTACACATGACCATCGGTATGCCCGACGTGGTCACTAGCCGTGCGGCCTCCAGCTTGGTGGACATGCCTCCCCGGGCCCACGGGTTCAAGTTTTTGCCCGCCAACGACTCCACCGCCTCATCTACACGGTCCACGTTGGTTAACAGGCGGGCCTCGGGGTCCAGGTTGGGGTCGGCGGTATACAGTCCGTCAATGTCCGTCAGAATTACCAACAGGTCGGCATCCACTAAGTTGGCCACCAGAGCGGAGAGGCGGTCATTGTCCCCAAAAACCTCCCCTATCTCATCGACTGCCACCACATCGTTCTCGTTGACAATAGGGACCACCCCCAATTCCAAGAGACCTCTAAGGGTATTGCGAACATTCAGGTAGGGTTGGCGGTGGGAAAAATCGTTGGTCGTGAGCAGGGCCTGAGCCACTTGAAACCCATGGGAAGCGAACATCTGCTGATAGGTCTGCATCAGCCGAATTTGCCCCACTGCCGCCATGACCTGTCTGGTGGGGATGTCTCGGAGCAAGCCGTTATTACTTGCGCCCAAGGCTTCTCGACCAGCCGCTATGGCCCCAGAGGTCACGAACAGGGCTTCTACCCCGGCGCTTCTGAGGCTGCAGATCTGCGCCACCAGATGCTCCATCAATTCCAAGTTCAGCCCCCGGTGCTCCGGCGGCATAGTCAAGACGCTGGTGCCCGCTTTGATTACAACACGGCTGTGACGCAGTTCTTCCAAATTTCAGGTCCTCATAACGGAATCAAGCGGGAGACAACCGGAAATAATCCTTCTAATTCCATTTTCCGGCGGGTATGTTTCAGGAAATTTAGATGTAATACGAAGCTAAGGGTTCAGGGTTCCACACTAGGCGCGATTATATCATGTAGGGTGTTTCCACCTGTGTGTTTGCCTTGCGCCTAGCAGCCAGAACCAATAGAATGATCCCACGGGGCCAGCGCTTATTGCCGGGCCCCCTTTAGGCGTGGATTGATCACAAAATGGGCATTTGCCCTTTTGTTATTACTGGACAAATTCACAGTAAATATTCGCCGGTTATATCTGCGCTGTATATTACTAATCGTAACCCGATCCATTCGTAAACCGGTCAACTCTTAAACCCACTGGGGAAGGAAAATTAATATATGGCCTTGAACGGCATCCTTGCCGCAATTAACGCCCACCCTGAATACAAACGCCACTTGGCATCCATGGCGAATTTCGATGGGAACCCCTCGGCTATACCCCAGGCCACAGTTCGCCAAGGTGCCCGGTCGGGTTATATTGGAGCGATCTGGCGGCATTTGTCCTGCCCAGTGTTGGTCCTGACCCCCAGGCCAGACGACGCCAGGCGACTCCACGATCAACTCCTGACCTACCTGGGGGAGGAAGAGGCAGTTTACCTGCTACCCGAGCCGGAGGTTCTGCCGTTCGAGCGGCTGGCGGTGGACTCCAATACCAGCAACCAGCGCTTGGGAACCCTAGCCGCCCTGTCCGCATCAGCAAACGGAACTTGCCCCTTGATTGTGACATCCATCGGAGCGGCGCTGTTAAAGACCCTGCCACCTTCCTCTGTGACTGGAGCCCATGTGACTGGAGCCCAACAAATTGATTCGCCGCCATCCCCATCCCCATCCACGGGAACAGCGAACAATGGAAAGGCGAAGAGCGGGAAGCGGATAAGATCCCAAGCAGCAACCCTGGCGGCACCCTACCGGGTCGCGGTGGGCGAGCGAATAGCATTGAATCGGCTGCTGACCCAATGGGTGGAGTTGGGCTATCGCAATGAGCCTTTGGTCGAATCCCCAGGCACGTTCAGCCACCGGGGCGGCATCATCGACGTATTTCCGCCCAATTGCAATCTGCCTTTTCGTATCGAACTCTTCGACGACGAAATCGACACCATTCGTCTGTTTGACCCCTACAGCCAGCGGTCGGTGAGGGAGGTGAAAGAAGCCATCCTCATTCCCGCCCAAGAGCAGCTACCAAGCATTACGAACCGAGCGTTGGCCGATCAGTTGATCGCAGAAATGGACTTTTCTCGATGCAACGAGGAAGCTAAAGAACGGCTCGAAGACGAAATCACCCACCTATTTTCCGAGCCCGACCGCGAGACCCTTTCTTTCTATAATGGCTTACTAAACAGCGCCAACCTGCTGGAGTACCTCCCTGAATCCAGTTGGGTGATTTTGGAAAGGGCTAGCCAGGTGGAGTCGGAAGCCTCAGAGCTGGAAGATCGTTTCGATCGGATGCGCCGCAGCAGAGAAGAACGGGGTGACATTCCCAGGGGTTTCCCTTCTCCTTACGTGTCCTGGGCCGATTTTGCGGCCCAGCTAGCACAGAAACGGCGATTGCTGCTGCAAACTTGGGTCAGCGCTGATGAAGACAGGATATTCGGGCCCGCCATTCCTTATTACGGTAGGCTGGAACAACTGGCCAGTGACGCCCGGCGTTACCAAATCGACGGCACAGCGGTGGTGGCGGTGACCCAACACGCCAGACGCTTGGCGGAGATTCTCGAAGAAGCTGGCACCGGCGTAACGGTTTCCGAGGAGCTGGAAGCCGTACCCCAACCGGGCCACATTTACTTGGTTTCCGGGTCATTACGGGAAGGATGGACTCTGGCATCTTCCCAAGCGATGCCGGTCCAGAATGACCATCAACCACCGCCTGACCCCCAAACAATCACCGATGGGATGCCCGAATATGTCCCGTCGAAAGCCTCTCAAGAAGACGGTCAAAATGGCAATTTCTCACTGACGGTACTTACGGACGCCGAGTTATTCGGGACAGCCAAAGAGCGACGTTACCGGCGCACCAAGCGGGCGGAGCACGGGCCTGACGTGGTTTTGGCCGACTTGGTGGAAGGCAGCTACGTGGTCCACATCGACCACGGTGTCGCCCGTTTTTCCGGCACCACCAAGATGGGAGAGGACGGCGAGGAAAAAGAGTATCTCGTCTTGGAATACGCCGATCAGGACAAGCTTTACGTGCCAACAAACCACTTGGACCGAGTCAGTTCTTACGTTGGAGCGCTGGACCGACCGCCCAGCTTAACTCGCCTCAGCGCCGGGGACTGGGCCCGCATTAAAGAGAAGGTAAAGGGCGCCACCAAGGAACTGGCGGAAGAACTCATCAGAATGCACGCCGCCAGAGAAATGGCCGAAGGCTACGAGTTCAGCCCGGACACAACCTGGCAAAAGGAATTGGAAGACTCCTTTCCATACGAGGAAACCCCAGACCAAGCAAAAGCCATAGACCAAGTCAAAGGCGACATGGAAAACCTAAAACCCATGGACCGGCTGATTTGCGGCGACGTGGGTTACGGCAAAACCGAGGTTGCCCTACGGGCGGCCTTCAAGACAATCAACGACGGCATGCAGGTGGGAATTTTGGTGCCAACCACCGTGCTGGCACAACAGCACTATGCAACGTTCAGTGAGCGGCTGAGCCCTTTCCCAGTCAACGTGGAAGTTCTCAGCCGGTTCAGAACCCCCAAGGAACAAAAAGAAGTCATTGAAAGGTTGAAGGAGGGCAGCGTTGACATTGTCATAGGCACACACCGGCTGTTGCAGAAAGACGTGGAATTCAAAAACTTGGGCCTGGCGGTGGTGGACGAAGAGCAACGGTTCGGCGTTGCCCATAAAGAACGTCTAAAGCAACTCCGGCAGCAGGTGGACGTGCTGACCATGAGCGCCACTCCCATACCGCGCACACTCAACCTGGCATTAGCCGGAATCAGAGACCTCAGTACTATGGACACTCCGCCGGAGTCCCGCCTACCGATCAAAACTTTCGTTTCCGAACACAGCGATGATGTTGTAAGAGAGGCTATTCTCAGGGAATTGGAGCGCAACGGGCAGGTTTTCTACCTTCACAACCGGGTTAGGACTATCCACCAAACAGCGGCCGAGCTTGCCGAACTGGTGCCTCAAGCCCGCTTCTTGGTGGCTCACGGGCAGATGGGCGAAGGAGAACTGGAAGAGGTGATGATCGCTTTCTCGAAAGGGGAAGGGGACGTATTGGTGTGCACCACGATCATCGAGTCAGGTCTGGACATGCCCAACGTCAACACGCTAATCATCGATAGGGCGGACCGTTTCGGTCTATCGCAACTATATCAACTCAGGGGACGGGTCGGTCGAGGAGAGCACAGGGCCTACGCCTATCTGTTGATACCCAGGGGCCGGAGGATTACCGAGGCAGCGGAGCAACGGGTTCAAGCCATATTGGAATCCTCGGAATTGGGCTCCGGCTTCCGCATCGCTATGCGAGACCTGGAAATACGCGGGGCAGGAAACCTGCTTGGGGCGGCCCAAAGCGGTCACATTCAAGAAGTGGGTTTAAGCCTCTATAGCCAACTGCTACAAGAAGCCGTTGAAGATATGCGGGAAGACAAAGGCCGAACGCCTTCGACGACCAAGGTTTCAGCTGAACTGCCAAGAATGGACCTGCCTTTGGACGCCCGTATCCCCGACACCTACATTGACCACATGCCCACCCGCCTGGCCATTTACCAGCGGATTGCGAAAATTACGAGCCGTGGCGAAATCCCCCAACTCCAAGAAGAGCTGAATGACCGGTTTGGGCCACTACCCCAAGAGGTGGATAACCTGCTGGTCATCGCCGATCTACGAGCGTTAGGCGGAATGGTTAACATTGAGTCCATCCAACACTCCAAAGAGGCCATCGTCCTGGCGCTTCGTTCCCCGGTTGGAGGCGCCAAGGGTCCGCTGCAACAAACCTTGGGCCCCTCAGCCAACGTTGGCAATCAGCAAGTCCAATTGCCCATGCGCCGCTTGGGGGATGAGTGGCTCACGCGTTTGACCCGGTTGCTGGAGCGGTTTCTCATATTTCATGAAAGGTTGGCTGCCTTGCCGGGTTAACTTGTTGCCGAGGCACCGCTTTTGCTCGCCAATCTGGACCCATCCGGTGAAAAGACTCCCAAGGGACTTGAGCGGTACTTGGGCGTGAACAGATATGACCCCGGCCGCAGCCCCACCATGTCTCCACAAATCCAATTATTGCGCGTTGTCGAATCTACAATATTGATTGGGCATCTTAGTTTACAAGTGGTTAGTCCCACAATATTTTTGCTAGACCGACGATAACACAAGATGATCCTCCGCTCGAGGGTGGGCACGCCGGGAGGCCAATAATGACATTTGAGACAAATTTGAGGCAATCTACAAGACCTGATCTTAATAATGCTCGGAAAAAGGACAGAGGAACATTGCGGCAACACAAATGGGCCAGCAGGCCGGGCGTCGCTATTATGGCGTTGTCGGTACTGGCGATTATCCTGGTGGCCTGCGGGGGGAACTCAGAAGCTATTAGTTCTTCAGGCGCATCTAGCTCATCTGTTAACGTTTCCAAGGACAGCGGCGACCGAGCCCCCAACTTCTCGGTCACTCTCTTCCAAGGCGAAGACGTATTGGGGGCCAGCGAGATTAACATTCACGATCTGCTAAAAGGACAGCCCTTAGTCCTGAACTTCTGGGCTGGATTGTGCCCACCCTGCCGGGCCGAGATGCCGGACCTTCAATTGTTCAATGAAGAATTCAAAGACCGGCTAACCCTGTTGGGCGTTGACCTAGGCCAGTTTACAGGCCTCGGTACACAAAAAGACGCTGCGGACCTTTTGGATGAATTGGGAGTGACTTACCCCACGGGATTCACCAACGACTCCAACGTAATTAAGGACTACAGAGTGTTCGGACTGCCCGCTACGATATTTATCGATGCCAACGGTGAAATTTTCAAGAATTGGGGCGGCGCACTGAACCTCAAAGTGCTTCAGGAGCAGTCCAACGCCATGTTGGCCCAGTAGGTCACAGGCGCCAGCAGATCAAGCGACCAAATCCGACTCCTAGCGTAGTCCGGCAAGACAAGAAGGTGCGACTCACGAAAGTCGCACCTTCTTGTCTTGCCAGTAGGACTTAAACCTCACCTAGAGTGCCCGTCTTTCAGCGAAACAGGGCTCTAGTATCAACCATAGGTTGTGGTTGGCCCACAGGGCAATCGCGTCTTAATGGCAATTTGAAATTTGTATAAAATAGTAGCCATCATGATGGAATTGGGGAGGGGTAGTGATGGTTGAGTCGACG
>MUCU01000042.1 GCA_002817055.1 SAR202 cluster bacterium Io17-Chloro-G7
ATTTCGACTGAATTTAGTTGCTAATTTGAGCCAGGCGAATTTTCCCCCCAAGTTTTCCAACAAACGTCGACCCGGTCCCTCGACCATATCAAAAGAAATTACCGATACACCTCTACGTGCTGGCGCGTCACGAATGCTTTCATTTATCCCCATCGAACCGCTAACTGCATCGTATAACCGCTATCCGCATTGAATAACCGCCAACCGCATGGAATTCCGGAATGCGATTGGTGTGGAAATACTAGCCTCAGACCAGATTATTGTCCACTTCCTGTATACAGTGCCACAAAGTAAATCAACCGTAAGTTGGCTCTGTGCAGTTGTACCGCATCTGGTGTAGAATTGGGTGGCATAAAGCACAGATGATTGGCCTACCCAGACGGATATATATTAATCGGACAGCCGTTTGACATGCTGTCTTGAATTGAGTAAAGCCGGAGTGCTAACATACATGCCAAATATATGCGCGCTCAACTCTAATAGGAGAATAGATGGCAGAGAACGATATTGCTTTGATGGCTCACCTCATGCGGCGCGCTGGCTTCGGCGCCCAGTATGATGAACTCGAGACCCGAGCAGCGAAAGGGTACGAAGTTACCGTGGAGGAATTGCTGCATCCCGATGAAACGACTCACGGGATCGACTTGGACTTAGCGGAACGGTACTTCATTGAATGGAATCACTTCATCCGATGCGTGCCTGAGTACATAGCTTTCCGGATGGTGAACTCCAAGAGCCAATTGGAAGAGAAAATGGTCCTCTTCTGGCATGGCATCCTATGCACCGCCGACAGCAAAACACAGAGTTATGTGGCATCCTATGTTGAGTTGGAAATGCTCCGCCGATGCGGCATGGGCAGTTTCAGGGACCTGCTGATCGAGATTTCCAAAGACCCGGCTATGGTGTACTTCCTGGACAATTGTCTTAGCCACAAAGACGCGATAAACGAAAACTACGGACGTGAGTTGCTGGAGTTGTTCTCCTTGGGCGTGGGCATGGACGGCGAGTTCAACTACACCGAAGATGACGTCAAGGAGTGCGCGCGGGCGTTCACCGGCTGGACCATCGCCAACGGCATTCCGGCTCAGCCATACGGCCGCTACAGTTCTCAATTTGTTTTTAACCCCGACGACCACGATGAGGGAGAGAAAACCTTCCTGGGCCACACCGGCAATTTCAACGGTGAGGACATCATAGATATCATCGTCAAGCAGCCGGCCACGGCGCGGTTCATCTCCAGACACCTGTACAATTACTTCGTAGCCGATGAGGCTCAGGTGCCGGCGTGGATGGACACCCCGCCGAGGGACATAGACACAATAAAGATGCTGGAAGACGAGTACTTCCGCTCCAACTACAACATCCGCTCAATGCTGCGTGTATTGTTCAACTCCGACGCTTTCAAGGAAGCTCGATTCTCCCGGATCAAGGGCCCGATCGAGACAGTAATAGGCACATTGCGGTTGGCTGGCGACTGGACAACTCCTAAACCCGGTTTCGAATCCATTTTCGAGGAAATGAAGCACATGGGTCAGGAGATCCTGAATCCTCCATCCGTCGAAGGCTGGCACACCGGCAAGGAGTGGATCGACGGCGGGACTTTATTGCGCCGGATCAACTTTATCGCCGACTACGTTGGTGATGTCAGCTACCCAGGTATACAGGAATTGGTTCAGAAGCTGGCTGCGGAAGGCCCCACCATGTCCCCCCAAGGCTTGGTCGACGGTTGCCTGCGCCTGCTAGGGCACTACGAAGTGGCCGATGAAACTCACCAAATGTTGGTGGAACACGCACGGAAAAACGGCGAGTTGCCAACCAACACCAAGGAGTTTCCGCAACATGTCGCTCGAATGCTCCAGATGATCGTATCCACCAAGGAATATCTTTACGCCTAGCCGATGAATTGGGCATTTTGTGGCGTAGACGCTGGTAAGTTCAGGTATAACAACTCATTTCGCTAAGGAGAATTCATGACCTCCAACAAGAAAGACCCGGTGCTGGTAATACTTCAGATGACGGGGGCCTACGACGCCCTGAACACCTTCATTCCATATAGCGATCCCCACTATTCGGATTACCGGCAGGTATTGAATATTTCGCCAGAAGAAGTGTTGGCCATAGATGACAAAGTTGGGTTCCACCCAGCCATGGCCCCGATAAAAGACTTGTACGACCAGGGCAAAGTTGCAGTCCTCCAGGGCATTGGATACCCAAACCCCATTCGCTCCCACTTCCGTTCTCTGGACATCTGGCATACCGCCGAGCCTAAAAAGATGATCAGCGATGGCTGGCTAGGCCGGGCAATAAGGGACTTGGACCCGGATAAAGAGAACATTCTCACCGCCGTAAACTTTGGCCGGGGACTTCCCCGGGCTCTGGCCGCATCCGGCGTTTCGGTTGCCTCGGTGGGCGACCTGAGCAACTACGGAGTACTTACCGGGATCCAGAGCAACGAACAGCGCAGCGAAGCCCTGGACATCTTCGCCCGAATGTACGCTCCTATGATCGGGAACGGCGCAGTGAGTGACTACCTTTCCCAGACAGGCTTGGACGCTCTGAGAGGGGCGGACATTCTAAGTGAGGCACCCAACACTTACTCCTCCACGGTCGAGTACGGCGGTAGCCCATTCGCACAATGGCTGAAGAATATCGCTCAAGTGCATTTTTCGGACTTCGGCACTAGGATTCTTTACACCGGAGTTAACCCCGGCACATTCGATACCCACGCCAACGAGAACGTCAGCCTGCATAAGCTATGGGGCGATGTGTCCAACGCCATCGGCGACTTCTACCAGGACCTGAAAGAGCACAACGCTAACGAAGAAATCGTAATGATGGTGTTCACAGAGTTTGGCCGCCGGGTGCAAGAGAATGGTTCGGGCACCGACCATGGCTCTGGCAGCGTAGCGTTCATGATCGGCGACGCAGTTAAGGGCGGCCTCTACGGAGAGTACCCTTCATTAGAGCCGGATAGGCTCGACAACGGCGACCTTCAGTGGAACAACGATTTCCGAAGCACCTACGCAACGATCCTGGAGCAGTGGATGGGCTTGGACGCCAAGCCGATTCTCGGGGGAACTTATGAGCAGTTCGACTTTATAAAATAGCAACATTTGGAGTTTGTTGATCTTAAGACAGTTCTCAAGATATCAACAAGCGCCAACCCTAGGACAAAATCCCCCTGCTTCCCCCTTTTTAAAGGGGGACTGAGGGGGATTTAGGTTGGCTCCAAGTTCGACAGATGTTCTCTACGATTTTCATTCAGGCTAGTAAATCTCAGAATCAGACGGCTTTTACTAAGACGCATTAGCGAGGAAACATGGTTACCGAAATCGCGCCTGTAACCTTCCAATATAGTCATACCATCGGGCGACAAGAGGTCCGTAGCGGGACTGGATTCTTCTATCCGGTGGCTATAACTCGTGACAAGGATAACCTACTATACGTATTAAACCGTGGCTCGGAGACTCCGGCATTCTTCCCCTGCAAGCGAGTTACGGTCTTCACAGTGGACGAAGAACTAGTCCGAGAGTTCGGCCAAAAAGTTCACCCAGAAGAAGCGGATGCATCCGCTCCCGCGGGCAGCTTGATGTGGCCCACATCGATCGCCCTTGATAGTGATGGCATCGCCTACGTATCCGACGAGTGGCTCAACCGGATATCAGTTTTCAACAAGGAGGGCGATTGTGTAAGTACGTGGGGAAAGGTTGGCGACGGCGAAGGTGAATTCAACCGTCCCTCGGGGCTGGCCTTTGATGCGAACAACAACCTGTACCTGGTAGACAGCGTAAACCACCGGATTCAAGTCTTCACCAAAGACGGCAAGTTCCTGTCCACATGGGGCCAATTCGGCACCGGCGATGGCGAGTTCGACCATCCCTGGGGCATCGAGATTGACCACAACGGAGACGTGTATGTGGCAGACTGGCGGAACGACCGTATCCAGAAATTCGCCCCAGACGGGCGTTTCCTGATGAAGTTTGGCGCCTCCGGGCAGGGAGATGGTGAGTTCTATCGGCCCACCGGAATTGCGGTCGACAAGGATGGAATCATATACGTAACCGACTTCAAGAACGACCGGGTTCAAGTGTTTGACGCCGATGGCAACTTTATTATCAAGTTGTTGGGCGAGGCGACCTTGTCCCAGTGGGGCAGGCAAAGGGTAGAGTTGGAGCCTGCCATGGTCAGAGGGCGACAGTTGGCCCAAGGTTTAGAGGAAAGAGAGAGACTGTTCCAGGGACCAATAGCAATAGATGTGGATGATGAAGGCCGGGTCTTTGTGGTGGAAACCGCACGCCAGAGGGTCCAAATCTTCCACAAACAGCGAGCCATATTTACTGGCGGCCCACTGTAAACTCTAATATCTCGTAACCAACCGCCAAACGAAGACAACAAATTATTCCCACCTGGCAGCATTCACATTGTAATGAAACTGCCAGGTGTGGACACCTAAACCGCTCCCATGGTGTGACCCCAACCTCCCGCCCCAACCACCGGTAACGTTCCTTGTAATCACCCCCCAGTCTACCAGTTTTCTGGTGCGTTGCGCCCTCTGTCATCAATCGTGTACTGTCTAGTTTCTAGCCAATCCGGCAGTTGTCTGAATCCAAATGGGGTTCATACACGCCACTTTCTGGGCGCCAGCATCCGTGGTTGTGACGGTAAGTCGGGCTTGCGGTCTTGATGGTTTGACCGCCATTGCGAGGCCACATTTGGCGAACCACCGCACCAATATAGCTCCGACATCGTCGATGATTCCCAACTCAGCCAATGCTCTTGCATATCATCAGTGCCTCCTAACTTAGATGAGGTGACACGGCCATGCGGGTACTCCACCACCTGAACACCAGCGACCTTAATGGCATTCCAGAGGAGGCCCGTCACGCCGAATCCCTGGGGTACGACAGCCTGTGCACCGAGGAAACGGCCCACGATCCTTTCTTTCCCTTGCTTTTGGCCGCTACCACCACATCCAGCGTGACCTTGGAAACTAGAGTGGCTATAGCCTTTCCCCGTTCACCCATGGTGGTGGCTTATACGGCCATGGATCTGCAAAATTTCTCTGAAGGCCGTTTTCGCTTGGGCCTCGGCACTCAGGTCAAAGGCCACATTGAGCGTCGCTTCTCAACGGAGTGGGGCTCTCCCGGTCCCCGGCTGCGTGACTACGTCCAGTCTCTGCACGCCATCTGGGAAACTTGGCAAGACGATAAGAAACTGGACTACCACGGCGACTTTTACAATTTCTCGTTGATGACGCCCTTTTTCAACCCCGGCTCAACTCCGTCTGGAGCGCCGCCGGTGTTTATCAGCGCCTTGAATCCTTACAACTGCCAGGTAGCCGGTGAGGTGTGTCAGGGAATTGCCCTCCACCCAATAACCTCAGCGAAGTACTTGACCGAGGTTATTAAGCCCAATCTGGCCAAAGGGGCTCGGATTGCTGGACGGGACCCTGAGGAAATCATTTTAGCCGGTTCCGGATTCGTGATTAGCGGCACCGACCAAGAGACCATCAACACTAGAAAAGAAGCGGTCAGACGTCAGATCGCCTTCTATTTTTCCACCAGGACTTATTTTCCAGTGCTGGAGACCCACGGTTTCGAAGAGGTCGGCCAGAAGCTCCACGAGTTGTCCTTAAAGGGCGAATGGGACCGTATGGCTGGTCTGATCAACGATGAAATGTTAGACACCTTCGCTGTGATCGGCCCCCATGATGAAGTAGCTGGACGCATTAAGGAGCGGTTCGGCGGGTTACTGGACGAGGTAGTGCTAACCACCGTCGCCAATTCACCGGTGGACGAGGAAGCAGTACCCAAGATAATCGAAGAGTTGCACAGCTAAAGATTAGCCTGAATATGCCAGAGTTCGTCGAATCCCATTTTGCGGGTAGGCACCCTTCGCCAGGCTCAGGTCGAAGGGAGATTTATCATTCCCAAACTAACTTCTAGATTGGCCGCTCAACCCACCTGTCGGCTTCCACCAAGGTCAAGAAGTCCATCACCGACCGGTTGAACAGGTCCGGTTCTTCCAGGTTTATGGCATGACCACTCTGAGGAAACACCACCAACCCTGACCGGGGGATGGTCCGCTTCATGAAGACCGCCGAGTCGACGCAGGGTTCGTCTTCGTCCCCAAGCATAATCAGCGTTGGTACCTGCAGCGCCCGCAGCTTGTCCTCTAGAGCGTAGACCGTGGGTCGGCGCATGACGTATCCCTGGTAAGTTAGCGCCGAACTTACGTTGTTGTGGGCCAATAGCAAACGCAAAAACTCCTCGAAGCCCTGCGGGTCTTTGCGCAAAAGCTGTAGCCTGGTATTGCTCCTGGCATACTCATTACCCACAATCTCCATACCCTCAGACAGCAGGCGGTCGGTCATCACTTTGCCGCTGGCTAGAAAGCTATCCCGGTTGTCGCTGCCCGAGCCCGCCGAGGCGACGATTAACGAACGCGCCATTTCCGGATGAGCAATTCCAAAGTTCAACGCACAGCTGCCGCCCATGGAAAGACCGCCGATGTGGGCCTGCTTGATCCCAAGATGTTTCAGCAGCAGGTACAGGTCGTTGACCACAGTGTCTTGGGAGTACGCCTCGGGCTCGGTGGGAATGTCCGACGGGGCCCAGCCTCGGGCTGCGTAGGTGATCACCTGGTAATGGCGGCTGAAATACCTGACCTGATTTTGCCAGCTCTCCATGGCCCCCCCAAACTCATGGCTCCAGACCAAAGGAAAGCCGTGGCCGGTCACTTCATAGTAAATATCTACACCGTTGGATGAGAATTTGGGCATTGCTTACCTCTTGTTGAAAAATGCGGTTTTGACAAAACACCGTGCACTAGCAACCCGGCGGTTGACTGAACTCTCTTGGTCCGGAGAAGGAGCAAGTTCATACAACCGCCTGACGTTCTGCTCATTAAATGGTATTGTGATCCCGGTTTCTGATAATAGGGTTGCACAGCTGGCAAGTCAATTGGCCCGAAAGGTTGATTCTCCAGCCAAAAGGGGCTAGTCTGCCAGCATCAATCCAGTGCTCAGGAGAGGAAAATGTTAACCAATGTGCACCACGTGACCTACGTCGTCGAGAGCGTCCAGGAAATGGCGGACTATTTGGATAAGAACTTTGGGCTAAAACCCGAGCGTACCGACGAGTTCACCGACCGCGGGTTCAAGGCCATTCTTTACAAAATCGGCCCGACACTGGTGGATTTCTTCGAGCCGCTTCGGGATGACACCACTATGGCCAAGCAACTAAAGGAGACTGGCCCAGGAGTCATGCACGTGGCATGGGGCGTTGACGGCATCGATCAGGCATTCGCCGACCTGAAAAGCAAAGGCAACAAGATGCAAACGGAATCCCCCAACGTCAGCCCTTACGGATACAAGACCTTCAACATTTCTCTGGAAAGCGCCCACGGGATATATTTCCAGTTCGCCGAGGGCGAGCACGCCTAGTCTAGCCTCATGGGTTAGTGAGTCTCATAGCGCCGGGATGGTTCGACCAGTTCTCCACGAACGAATTGGAAATTCCCGTTCGTCCTGAGCTTGTCGAACCAAGTTTCTGGTCATACCAAGCCGTGTCTCGTTCGTGCTGAGCTTGTTGAAGGATGCGCCTCGGCATCTAGTGGCTCACACTTTGGAGAAAACTTGGTCGGCGAAGTCTTCCATTCGGCCCAGAACCTCGTCCAGTTCTTCCGTCTGCCGCAGGAAATCCAATACCAGAGAGCCGACTCCCATGTCTTGATACTGACGGATGTCCCCGGCTATCTGGTCGGCGTTGCCTACAAAGGGCAACCGGCCATTTTCCGCTCCAGCGCTCTTATCGAGCTGGAACTGGTGGGTACGGTAGATGGTTTCGATCTCCGCAGGGTCCCGATCGAACATCTTGGCATAGGTCGCCAATCGCTCTAATCCGGCTTTTAGCTGCTCCGGAGTCCCCATGGGAAAGGTCGGGTTCGAACCTAAGGGGTACCAGCCGTCGGCCAATTCCGCTGTGCGCCGCAGCGCCGGACGGCTTTCTCCGCCAACCCAGATGGGCGGGTGGGGTTTTTGCACCGGCTTGGGCAAAAAGCTGATGTTATCGAATTTTACGTACTTGCCATCGTAGCTGGGGTTGTCTTCGGTCCAGACTTCTTTGAACACCCGGACGTATTCGTCGGTAACGGCGCCCCGCTCCTCGAAGGGTGGCAGGCCCAAGGCCTCGAACTCTTCCCTCATCCAGCCGACGCCAATCCCCACCACCAATCGGCCTTGGGATAAGACATCTAGGGTCGCCAACGCCTTGGCGGCCACCAAGGCGTTCCGGTGGGGAACTATGATTACGCTGGTAACCAAGCGTATCTTGCTGGTCTGGCCCGCCAGGAAAGCCAACAAAGTGAGTTGCTCCATGGACTCGCCTGACGGCCCGCCGGGAAACTCGCCGGTTTCGGTGTACGGATATGGCGAAGCGATGGTCTTGGGCACCAGGATATGGTCTCCTGTCAGAAGCGCGTCGAAGCCAAGTTCTTCGCCCTTCCTGGCAAGAATACCCAGCCTTTCCGGCGTCGCCAAGGGACCTCTTCCCGGAAGGGTAAATCCGTATTTCATGGAAAAACCTCCTAAAATAACATGGCTAAATTAACGGGGTTATTGCAGGGTCGCCACCTCTAGCGCCGCCGCCAGCCTGTTTCGGCTGGTGTAGGTTCTAGGGTGTAGAGGCCCCAGCACCCGCTCCCGGTCGGCCAATATGGCCCTGTGGAGTCGCACGGCGCCTTTAACCTGTCCCATAAGCAACAGTTGGCCAGGCTGCTACGGCTGCGGAGGGTATCGGGATGGTCGGCATCCAGGGTCCGCTTTCGGGCTTCAAAAGTCTTCTGGAACAATTTCAAAGCATCCTGGAAGCGGCCAGCGGCATAGTAGCAGTTGGCCAGACGGCTTTGCCCCCACAAGGTGTCCGCATCGTCCTGACCCAACGTGCGGAGAAGTATTTCCAGGTTTTGCTTGTAGAGTTGCATCGCTTCTTGGTGGCGGCCCGCAGCCCGGCAAGCACGGCCCAACAGGTTCCGGTTTTCGATCGTATCCCGATGTTCTGGGCCTAGGGTCCGCACTCTGTAACTCAAAGACTCTTGCAGCCACGGATATGCTTTTCCTCGGTGGCCACTGGCAAACAACTCTTTGGCCTGCCGGTCGGCTAAAGCCAGGTCCTCGGCATAGGCTACTCGACTGGCCTCCATCTCGGGTCTCTTCGAACTCCTAATCCTTGGATTATTCCAGACAGTTATGCTGGATTGGCCCGCACTATTTCCTGGAGACCCTTCCAGACCTGAAGCAGCCCCTTTAGGTCGTCCTCATTATGGCTCAGGATCTTGCCTCGCAGCGATTCCTTCTCGGAGGATTTGTCCGTTTGCAGATACTGCCGATATAGAACCGGCATATCTTGTCCTGATAAGCCTCGGTGTTTTCTGCGATAACCGAAATAGTCCGATATGGTTGATAATTTGAAATCAGAAACAGGGAATCTCACGTTCTTATAGGCCAACTCGTAGGAATCTACGTGTCGCTGCTCAAAACCAGCGAATAGTTCTTCGGATAAGCGATTCCTGAGCCATCCGCGTTTCAACTGCGGGAAATCGGCAGATTTGCCGTTCCACGTAATAATCCAGTAATTCGGAAATTCGGCCAACATCTGTGAGAGGGATTCCAATATCTGGCCTTCGTCACGGACACCTTCCGCAAACCACTGGTATATCGTCGGTTTTTCATCCGGCCGGAAAATTGCTGCGCCTACCATGAACACATATTGACCCGATTCATACTCAAGATCGAGCAATATGCCATTATCTAGGAAAGGGAACGCCCCATCGCCAATGAATTGAACGTCTCCGCTAACCAAAGCCCTCGCGTGTGCTTGCATTTGCGTCAGGGCCTGCTGAGTTGGAGCGTATTGGTCAGCCCGAGACCAGTCATGCCACAACTGCTGAATATCGGCTTCGGCCAGGTCACCAACGTTATGTACACCTAATTGCAGCAACCAACCCCGGCGCGGGCGGCCTATATCGCGAACCAAAGAAAGGTCGCCATCATTTCGGATCATTTGTATATGTTCGTCCGCATACACACACGATTTGCACTCCGGCACGATCGCCAGTGCAATTGCTCCCTCCCTGATGCGTCGGACCTCGGCCACAAATCGATCAAGTCTATTAAAATCTTGCCTCTTTAGCTCCACTTCAATTAGTTCGCCGGTACTTAGGAGGATATATCCCATAGGGTCAGGCTCACCCAACCTAAGTGGCTCTAGAAGTTTCCAATAAAAAGCCAACTCTATCTTATCGGACCGCAGCACTCGCCGGTGGGATTTAATCTCTATGGGCAAAAACTCACCTTTGTTCGCAACCACCAGGTCCACAATCCCGCGGAAACCCAATTCGTGGTTCCTCACTAGCTGGCGGCTCCTAATCATACCCGCCCGCGAGAGCCCCTCCTGCATGCTCTGCACTTCCTCGATCCGTATCCCAGGGGGTGGACTTTCAACTATAGCGTCTTCAACATTAATGCCAGGTCGCACTAAGGCAGCCAAGATAGAAGGAGTCAAGAAACTATCATAAGGAAGGTCATTTACGTATGAAAGGTACACTTTATATGGGCACCGCTGGAACTGCGCCACGTCGGACTTGCTTACCCATGTGCTATAGGGGCCTTCTGCCCACTGGTTTTCACCAATATCGAGAGCTTGCGGTCTTTGTTCCAATTTCGACCCCTTCATGATTGGTTGAGCAACCATCGCTAGCCCAGTGGAACGCCATATGTAGCTGGAAATGCGCTCTCTGCGGTCAAAGAGCCTCGCTCAGAAAGCAGCGTCTAAGACCTCCATCACCTGCTCTACCTTGGTTATGGGTACTGGGTTTGTGAGGCAACCGCCGTCGCCAATGGTGAGTTGAGCGATTTCAGGGAAATCTTCGCGGGGCACTTCCAACTCTCGCAGCCTGTGAGGCATACCCAAGCTTAAGATCAACCGGTCCACAGCCCCAGCCGCCGCTTCCGCTGCCGCCTCGTCGCTCATCCCTGCGGTATCCAAGCCTGCCGCCTTGGCCAACAATGCCTGTTTACCAGCCGAGGCCGAGCGATTGTATTCCATCACGTAGGGTTGAGTAACACAGGAGGTGTAGCCGTGACCCACGGAATACTTGACGCCGATGATATGGCCTAGAGCGTGACTTAGGCCCATGGCGAAGTTGGGCGCGCCCATCATGGACAGCCAAGCGCCTATCAAACACTGGAGCCTGGCTTCCAAGTCTTTGTCTTGCTCTCTGGAGTAGGGCAAGTAGTTAAACAACAACTCGGCGGCGGACAGTACGGGAGCATCGATGGCTGGTTGGTTACCGGCGCTATACAATCGTTCAATGCAGTGGTCCAAGGCCTTAACGCCGGTGGAAAGCCACAGCCAGTCAGGGGTTCCTTCGGTCATTTCCGGGTCTAGGACAATCAGGTGAGCGAAGAGGGCCGGGTTGCGCACCCGGATCTTGTGGCCTGCCTGATCGTCCAGCACGTTCCCACCACCCACATTGAACTCTCCCGCCGACAGGGTCGTAGGAATGGAAACCTGCAAGGGTAGTTGCTTGCCAACCAAGTCTGGGGAGAGCATGCCGTGTGACTCTTGTCCCAGAGCCCGCAACCTTGATTCGCTTTCGATCCCCTCGGCCATCATGACACCGATCATCCTGGAAGCATCGGATATGGTGCTGCCGCCGACGCCTACCAGCGTGTCCGCTCCTTTTTCAACCGCCATGGCCGTAGCAGCCACCGCTGTGGACAAAGGCGCACGCTGTGACAATCCCGAGTAGACGCCCACGCATGAGTCCCCTAAGGCCTGAACCACTCGGGAAACTGCTTCCGTCTTTTCGGCAACCGACCTCCCCGAGAGGACCAACACCCGGCGCCCTCCCAGGCTGGAAATCTCCTCGTTGAGGGTAGCTACTTTGCCCCGGCCAAAGATGATTCGCGACTGTACCGGAGGATTGAACTCCCCTTGCAGGGTGGAACTAGCCATGCGAGCACCTCACCTGGTGATTTTTGAGCCTGAAATTGTCCTGCAAAACCCCGTTGCATTATGAGATTCGCCATTCCTGAACGTACGGTAGAGCAGCGAAAATCTTTTATTGCAACTAGTCCCGTGAAACTAGTCCTAGTCCACCAAGGGTATGGCGATGCTGACCCTAATTTCAGTGCCCACAACACGGGTGGAATGGCCTTGACCCGTCAGGTCTTCGGCCAGCAGGATTGTTGGCGCCCCGAATCGCCTCACCGTTCCATCACCTGTACCCACCTCTATTTCCCCGGCGATTGTGATTGAATATTGGCGGCGGGGAGCGCAGTGGAAATCCAGGAAATAACCAGGGGGATTAGTCCTAATAGTAAAGCTGGTGACGGCCTCCACCGGCGTTCCTTCACCGTGGGCGCCTTCGGTATCGAGGAAGGGGCTGAACTCGGGCTCGTATTCTTCCATGTGGGACTGACCGTCGTCTCCGCTGTATATCCTTACATAATTAACCATGATACTCTCCTCGGTTGTTTACTAAAGATTAGATGCGACCGACCAAATACCTATTCTGGCCGCTTACGGCTACTTAAAATTCGGCGCGACGCGCTCGTTCAGCAATCGCACTGATTTAATTTGATGCTCCAATGGCACACGGCAACCGAAATTCACTTCGTAGACAAACTGGTTGATTCCCAGTTCTTCTTGCAACTGCATCAACCGCTCGGTCACCATCTCGGGAGATCCGTAAATCACCATGTTTTTTAGCATGGCGTCATAGTCCAATCCCTTCAGGCGCTCGGCTTGGGCCAACCGGTCATCACTGATGCCCCCTTGTGAGGCGGAAGCGGCGATCACATTGATCAAACGTTGTAACTGATAGAGCGCGCTTTCCTTGGGTTCGCTGTAGGCCTGCTCTTTGGTCTCCGCCACGTAGACCGGTACCCTCAAACCCACATCGACTTCTGCCGGATAGCCAGCGTCTATACGTGCTTCCCTGAACTCTTTGATCATCGGCACCAAGTCCGACAGCGAGCTAACGCGGGATGGATTGATGAATATGGGATAGCCCATTCGGCCCACCAAGGCAAATGTTTCAACAGAAGTCGCGCCAACACGGATGGGCGGGTGAGGACTTTGCAAGGGCTTGGGGACCACGTACAGGTTGTCGTACTGGTAGTACTCACCTTGATAGGAGAACCGTTCTTCAGTCCAAGATTTCAGGATTACTTCCAGGCATTCACTGAACCGGTCCCGACTCTCGTCATAGTCCATCCCGAAGCCCAAGTAAACGCTGGGAAATGCCGAACGACCGATGCCGAAGTCCAATCGTCCGCCGCTGATGTGATCCAGGGTAGCCACTTCTTCGGCGATGCGCACCGGGTTACGCAGAGGCAACACGTGGACGGCAATGCCAATCTTGACCCTCTTGGTACGCGCGGCCACCGCACTGGCAACGGTGATCGGGGCGGCAAGCACCGAGCGGTTGGGATCGAAGTGGTACTCCGCCAGCCAAACCGCATCGGTCCCCAGTTCCTCCGCAGCGTCCACCAGTTGGAAAGACTCTTGGAACACCTGCGCCTGGCTAACTCCATCACGACAAGGAAACTCGACGAATAAGCCAAATTCCATCCGCAGCCTCCAATTGGGCCCCGTTCACCGACTATAACCGCGCTCTTTTTGGGCACGGTGCTAATACTACATGATTTCTTAAGAGCGTCAAGAACCAACTCGGCATCGCGAGAAAGGGCGCTGCTCCGCATTGGAAGGGCTTTGCTCCAAAAGTGTCATTCTTGTATGTTGACTCCCAGGGACGGAGGTAAGACCGTTGTCATTCTCAGGGCATAAAAGCCCGTTGCTCAGATAGGTCTCCC
>MUCU01000043.1 GCA_002817055.1 SAR202 cluster bacterium Io17-Chloro-G7
CCGTCGACTCAACCATCACTACCCCTCCCCAATTCCATCATGATGGCTACTATTTTATACAAATTTCAAATTGCCATTAAGACGCGATTGCCCTGCGTGTGAAACCAACCGGAGGGAAAAAGATGACCATCAAAAGCTTTGCGGACATTATTACAGATGAAGCTGAGTTGCGTGAAATATTCGGCTGGCCCACTGAACGCGCGTTGAACAAGCAAATCGATCGGCTGGATAGCCACTGTCGCGCCATCATTGGGAAGAGCCCATTCCTACTTCTTGGGACCTCTGATGCCACAGGCCGCTGTGATGTGTCGCCAAAGGGAGACTACCCAGGATTCGTCCGGGTGCTGGATGACACAACCGTTGCCATTCCAGACCTGCCTGGCAATAATCGCCTGGATACTTTAATAAATATGGTGAACAACCCTCAGGTCGGACTGATTTTCATGATTCCCGGGATGAATGAAACTTTGAGAATAAATGGTAAGGTCCGATTAGTCAGAGACTCCGAATTGCTGCAGAGCATGGAGTACCAAGGGAAATTGCCCAAACTGGCAATAGTCATTGATGTCCAAGAAGTGTTCACCCACTGCCCCAAGGCGTTTCTGCGTTCCAAGTTATGGTCGGAAGAGTACCGAATCGAGCGGAGTGAATTGCCTTCATTCGCGGAAATATTGAAAGATCACACAGGCTTGGTTGATTGCGACGTTGAAGCGTTGCAGCAAGAGCTTGACCAAAGGGCGGCGACGACATTGCACTAAAGCTTTGGTATCTGTATCCTTAGCCGGTTTCCTTTACGTTCGTAACTAGGAAGCCGTGGACCCGCAAGGACCGTCCTATCGCATCCAGCCAGACTCAGAATGAAATTCTGCGCTCGGATACCGGAGTATCGTATTGGCCTTCTTCTCGGGTTAACCGGATCAAAGCTCTAATTGAGCAATAATTCCAGAATTTCCGTTTCCCCTTCGCATGCGTACTCCAATAACAATGCAGCCAGCCTACGGACTGGCTGCGACTTGTGGCGTTGCGATTGATGGAGGGACGCTATACAGGACTTCATACATGCCAAAGCATAAGAGCGGCGGGAAAATTACCACCAACCACACAAGTTTGACAGACGCAGCTTTATCCATTGTCGAGGCAGCGGAGAAACTGCCTGAGGTTGATAAGATATCGTTGGGAATAATAAAGCAAGTGGGCAAGAGTAGAGGACCAAGAAAGTTAAAATTTCTGCCGATTGTAGGGGGTTGGAAACTCACTGTTAGAGGGAGCACTTCCGTACAGCAGATTTATATTTATACGGCTCAGGCTGACAAGACTAAATCCGTTCTGGAAGCAATGTTCAGCTAGGACAATCCGAAGGTTTTTAATCGGCTCTGCCGAATGACCCCAATAGAGATTAACCGCGTCTTCGGTCCCGGCTATAGTTTTACTCTGCTCGCTATATGCCAGCCAACTGCTCCAGGTATCCACCAAATAGGGCAATGGATTTCTCTTCGGGGACCCCTATAAAGTACCGGATTCCTTGTGTGTAACGCAGAATGTCCTGAGGGCGCATGAGGATGCTATCAAAGGGTCCCGAAATCCGGTACACGCCGTCAGCCCAGTCCTGCAGGCTAGTATAAAGCGAGTCTTCGATCAGTTTGGCGCTCTCTATAGCCAGGTCGGAACGCACCACAAATCGGGCGAAGACAAACGGCAGGCCGGTCCAACGGTGCCATTCTTCACCTAGGTCATACTGGTGTGGAAACTGGCGGGTGAAACGCCGGTACCCGAGGCCTTGATTGCCTACCAATAGTATACCGTCGTGCTGATCATGGCTCGATACCAACGTTGCTGGCTCGATACTATGCTTTAATGAAAGCAGCACTTGGAGAAGTTTCACCGCCGTAGGCGCATCTTCAGGAACCGCAATTCTGGCGCCGCCCATGTCCTGTAGTGGCCGGTTCGTGCAGAGATTGACGCTCATAGCCCGAGAGATTGTAGCCACGCAGAATCCAGCCACGGTCCGCATGCTTTCAGCCAGTGGCAAGCAATCCACCAAGGAAATGAGTCCCCCTTGCAAGCGCCCTTGGGATATGCCGACTCTCAGCTCTCCGGGTGGCAACTGTTGCACTTCAATACCCCTTTTAGGCATATCGAAGCACAACGGCTCGGAACTCAGGTAGGGAGTACGTCCTACTATAACTTGAGGCATATTACCATCGTTGATGTCGTATAGTTAAACAGGGCCTCGAATATTCGAGGCCCTGTCTCAGTGACGTTATCGCACCCACGGGTTGTCGGCCCGTTGTGCGGGAACTCTGTTAGGTAAGCTTACCCAGGTAAGCTATGTAAACATTGATAAAGTACCCATTAGGCTTACACGCTGCCTACAGACGAGGTCCAGCGAAAGTTGGAGATTGCTTCTGGTAGACCTGAATGCGGTTCCTAGGGTTCTCGACCACGAAGACGTTAAAGTCGTCGTCGACCGTGACGCCCGACGGCGCCCAGAAGTCCCTTTCCCGTTCTAGCTGGGGCGCCCGTTCTCGCTCCCCCCACATCTCGGGGTTAGCGTCCAACTTGTCTTTACCCCACTTGGAAACGGTGGCATCCCCGGTCTTCATCGTAGCGAAGCTGCCATCGGGATCGAAGACCTGGAGACGGTTGTTAAGCCAGTCAGCCACATATACCACGCCATCTTTATCCACCGCTACGCTGGTCGGCCGGTTCAGTTGGCCCTCGCCGGAACCGGACTCTCCGAACTGCTTGAGGAACTTGCCGTCCGGAGTGAATTTCTGAATCCGGTCGTTTCTCCAGTCCGCAATGTAGACATCGCCGTTGGTGTCGATGTCGATTCCCCAAGGCATGTTCAGTTCGCCCTCTCCGGAACCGACCGTTCCCCACTTGGAAAGGAAAGCGCCATCCTTGGTGAACTTCTGTACGCGGTTATTACCGCTGTCAACAATAAACACGTTGTCATCCGCATCGAAGGCCATCCCCGAAGGCCGGTCCAACTCGCCGTCGCCGGTTCCGGGCCGTTCCTCCCATTTGCCGATGTACTCACCGTCTTTGGTGAACATGGAGATGCGATTCAGCCATTCGTCGGAAATGTAGACTGTTTGTTGGCTGTCCAGGGCAATGCAGGTGGGCCATACCAGCGACCCGTCGTCGAAGTTGTAATCGTGGGGACCCTGCTGTGGAACGCCCCGGGCAAAGGCGGTGATGTATTCTTCATTAGTGGTGCACACGGTGACCCGTGTACCCTCGGGGCGGTATTCCGAGGCCCGGCAGAGCACGAACATCATGTCATTTTCGCCCCGGGCCACGAAAACCGGGCTAGTGAAACCAGGCCCGAACTGTTCTCCCCGGCCGATGGTTCCCTTGTACTGCAAGTTTACAAACGAAATCTCCGTTGGCATATTACCCTCACAGAGCTTTATATCGGGATTTTGAGTTAGCTGTGCCGCCTGCTTTGCGGCGACTACCTGCCTTAACTGCGACTAAATGAAGTCCATTTGCTCAAAGGTACCGTTCACTATTGGTTTAGCGTCCAGACCCATCCACTTTTCCAATATGGTGGAATAAAGGCCGCGGAAATCATTGTTGAACTGGAGGTCTCCCTCCGCTAGCTTGCTATCATCCAGTGAAGGATATTCGCCATACAGTCCGCCTTTCACTGAATCCCCGATGACGAATGCGTGGCCGCCGGCGCCGTGATCGGTACCCGAACCGTTGTCGTGAACCCGCCGTCCGAACTCGGTGAAGACCAAGAGCAAAACATTGCTGCCAGCGTTGTGCTCCTGCAGGTCATCATAGTAATCGGCAATGGCCCGGCTGGTCTCAGTCCACAGTATGGTGTGATTAGTAATTTGACCAGCGTGGGTGTCGAAACTGTTGTATGGGGCGGTGGTGTAAAGCACCCTTGTGCCGAAATCCGCCAGGTGGGTCTGCACGATATTTCTCATGTACTGCCCAACCACGTCGCCGCCGTACTCCACGGAGGACGTATACATCTCCGGCGCAGTACTCAAGATATCCGCGCCTTTCAGCGCATCTAGGCCGGTCTGGGCCAAGTAGTCCACCACCGGTCCCTGACCGATCATGGGAGTATAAACTTTGGAGAAGACATCTAGTGCCTTCATTCGCTGGTCTTCGTCGTCTATGCCGGTGAGCACTCCGTAAGTCTCTAAGTTGCCCACGGATGCCACTGGTACGCCGGGCGCCGCTAATGCGCGGGGCAGGCCACGACCAAAGTTTACTGCGGTGAGTACGTTCTCTTTATGGGGGTCTAGTTCACGGACCGTCCGGCCCAACCAACCCTCATCGCCCACTTTTTCCGGCTCACAGGTATGCCAGATATCCATGGACCGGAAGTGAGACCGGCTCGGTGTCGGGTATCCAACCCCTTGGATAATGGCCATTTTGCCCTCATCGAAGATGCGCTTCATGGGCCCCATGGCTGGGTGAAAGCCAATCTCGCCATTGATGGGTATCACTTGGTTTTCGTCGATCCGGACGTTTGGTCTGTTGTCGAAGTACAGAGGGTTGGTGTAGGGGATGAGGGTGTTAACCGCATCGTTTCCCCCAGCCAACTGAAGAACCACAAGAACCGGGTCTTTCTTCGTTGATGTCATATTCAATCTCCACTGACTTAAGTCTGCCGCACCGATTTATGAGTGAACGGAACAGCCAAAATTCGCCGACTTCTCCGCTTAGGCGAACAGGTATTCGGTGGTTGCCACTATGGACTGAAGCATCGTGGACACTTGATTAGGAAATTCTTCGGAATCGGACCGAATTTCCCCTTCATTGCCTGCTAGCTCCAAGAGTTGTTTTCGGGTTTCTGGGGTCATAACGTAAGAGCCCAGGTTTTCCAGACAACCATCCACCAGTTGCTCAGGAGTGAGGCTGCCCCGACCGCCACCCACTCGATTGATGATGGCCTTAATACCAGGGTGATTGGCGTTGCCCACTTGATCGGCAGCGAAGTTGATACGCTCCACCAAAGTGCCAGAATCGATCCATTCGCGTCCGGTGTGCCAACCCTCCACTGTCGGAGGATTCAGCAGGTCCTGCCCCATATACCGGATATTCAGGGTCAAGGCGTCAAGGCCGGGTTTGGGGAAAGTAAAGTCCCCTACCAAGCGCATGGTGCCGATTACGGTCTCCGCCGGGCTCTTGATCTTGGTGAACCGGGCGTCCTTGAAGAAATCGGAATTGAACAACACTCGCAGCATCGAGGTTATGCTGTAGTTGGAACGGAAGTATTCATCTTCTAGAATTTTAATGGCTTCAGGGTCTATAGGAGGGGTGTCTTTCCAGGCTGGCACCTGGGGCTCGTCGGCGACGAAGAAATTGTACATATGCCTGGCGATAAACCGAGCGGCGCCGGGCTGCTTCACGATGATATTGACAATGTCTTCGCCGTTTAAGTTCCCAGTCTCCCCCAAGAAAGTCTTGGATTCGTTGTCATGGTCGTTGGGGTCGTAGATAAACTTGGCTTCGTACTTGCCGTATGGATACCGCGGCACGGAGTTTGTTACGGTCCAGCCTGTGAAGGCCCGGGCGGCCTCCTTGACATCGTCTTCGCTGTAGTTAAAATTCCCATCCATACCCACGCCTAAGGAGAATAGCTCCAGAAGCTCCCTGCCCCAGTTCTCATTAATTGCCCCTTTATGGCTCATGCAGTTGTCTAGGTAAAATACCATGGCCGGATCTTTGGCCAGGCCCGACAACAGGTCGAGGAAGTTGCCCATCCCGACCGTGCGGAACATTTCCAATTCTATCTCTTGTTGCCGCGGGTACTCACATTTGGCATGGCCGGTGGGAAAAATTCCATGCCAGAACAGGGCGATCTTTTCCTGTAACGGCCGCTTGGTGTTGATCATGCGGAAGGTCCATTCTTCCTGTTGGCCTTCCAACCCGGCTTGCGAAACCCACTCGGTTTTGTACCGCAACATGATGTCGCGCTCTAGCCCCGGCTGCTCTTCCGGATGTAAGAGTTCTTCGACCGTGGCTTCGTAACCTTTTTCGGCTCTAGCTTCCAATTCTTCCAAGGGCGCACCGAAACCGGCACGGCGCATCAGGTGAGCCATCAGCGAAATATCTTTATCAGACATTTTATCCTCCCTTCCGAAACCTGCTACGGCTCCGGTTTTAAAATATGTGTGTCGTCGGATTATAGCATCAGCTAGTCGGAGATGTTCAACTTTTTTCTCTAGCCAGTGGACAATCACGCCTAAATTCTTGGTTTCAGTGAAATCGTATACTAGAGAAACGACATAATGAGGGTCGCTCCGGCGAAATCCGAAATCAGATAACGTCAACTATTCGGCGAATATCGACAAAGTTCGTAAGTCTAGGCCCGTAATTCGGCATAGAGTTGACCGCAGGGCTACGCAATCCCCGCCACTCGGATTTCCAGACTGAAATACCGTCCTGCTGAGGATTGCCAGGTAGTCTCCCAGAAATTGGGGAGTGATTTGGTTCGGTGCGGTCAGTTCAGGCAGGAGAATACCGAAATCGTCGCATGTCATCGATATGCCCCTACCAAGCCCATCGGGTTAGCTACTTCACGGCTATTAAGAAGAGGCGCCTGAAGGGCAACAATGTGCTGCCGTCCCCCCGGCGGACGTAGGCTTTGCTGATGGGTTGCCGGTAAGCTTCCAAAAACGCCTCTTTGTCGGTATCGTCCAACAATGCCAGAAGTGGGCCTAGGATGCTCCCCTTGGTCCATTCCACCACGGGATCATCGCCTTGCAGGACATGCAAGTAGCTGGTTTCCCAGAAGTCCAACCGGGTCGCATGAGGGCTTAAAATGTCGTAGTAAGCTGCCGGGTCCAGCACGGGTTGCTCCCGCAATTCGGACTCCAAGATTTCCCGCCAATGACCCGCCCGGGCTGTCTCGGCGATCAGCATATGGGTCGGAGCCGAGAAATTGCCAGGCATCTGTACAGCAAGAACACCGCCGGGGTTCAAGCCTTGCATCAGACGTGGGAATAGCGTCTCGTGGTCATCCAGCCAATGCAAAACCGCGTTGGAGTAAAGCAAGTCAGCAGGGGGTTCTGGAGTCCAATCGTTAAGGTCTTGTTTCTGCCAAGCCACCTGGGTGTCCAAAGCGGCAGCCCTTTCCAGCATGGTCTCGGAGGAGTCGATGCCAGTAACGTATGCGCCGGGCCAGCGTTCCTGAATCATGGCCGTCACAGTGCCGGTGCCGCAACCCAAGTCATAAATGGTAGCCGGGTCCTCCAAGGGGATGCGCGACAGCAGGTCCAAGGCGGGTTGCAATCGCTCGTTGCCGAACCGCAGGTATTGGGTAGGATTCCAAGTGCTCATCTCTGGTCCATTCACCGTTGACCGGCAACCCAGGATTCCAAGCCAGACCTCAAACTAGTTTGAGCGATAGTTCAAATGTGAAGATCAGGGTTGACCGCTCACTTGGCGCCTTATATTAGAATCTTGGCCACGCCGCCGTTCAAGGGGCTGCGCCCATCAAAATCATATAATATACTCACTATTCCCGAATTGTGAATCAAAGCTCATAAACTATCTCGGAATAAAGGAGGCCGCATGGAAACCGTACGTCTATTGGAGGAGCACGAGTTCCCCCAGGATTTACAGAAATATTTCGAGGGGACCAAGACGTGGTTTGGCATTGACTACATACCCAAAATGAGCAAGGTTATTTCCTATGCGCCTGAATTTGCCAGCACCCACGGGCGTTGCAGCCGCCGGGCGATGGTGGACGGTGATCTGAAGCGTAAGCAAAAGGAGATGATTGCGGTGGCGGTGAGCGCTGTCAACGCCTGCGAGTATTGAACGGTTGCTCACACCACAGCCGGGAAGCTTGTGGGTTATTCGGATGACGCATACTGGTACGAGGCGGCTTACGTGTACGGGGTGACCAACGGTATCAATGCGGTTGCCGATGGGTTGCGCCTTCCTCTGGAGTATTCCGATATTCCGGCGAGGAAACCACTAATCAAGGCCATTGAGCTTGCGGACGCCTCGGACCAACTCAAAGACATCTACTCGGACATTATGGCGTTTTATCAAAGCGAACAAATTCCTGTGATATTCAAGACGTTGGCCCATGACGAGGGTTACTTGAAGGACTATTGGGGAGCGGTCCGGTTTGTGTTCAGCGATGGGAAACTGGAGCGTTTGACCAAAGAGACTCTCGCTTTTGCGGCGTCAATGGCGGCCAAATCGGACTACGGTGTGGACCTTCATTTAGCGGAAGCCAGGCGTCTTGGTTTGAGTGAAAAAGGGGTGATGGAAGCGGTCCAGGTGGTGCAACTATTCAGTTGCTACACCAAGGTAGCTGACGGGCTACAACTCAGCCCCGATTTCGACCCGATGAGTGTGACCTAGAAACCTAATTTACCGCTGAGACCGCAGAGTTGATATATTTGGATTCATCTCTGCGTATTCGGCGCGCTCTGCGCTTAAAACTCCGTCTCACACCTAAGATGTTCAGCGATCCAGGGACATTAGCTCGTTCCACCGATGGTAGAAGCGGCGGTGGTTGTTTTCGCTTATGGCGTAGTCGCTGGCCCACCCTCCCAGTTCTTGATCGAAATGATCGTGCCCCAGCCCCATTTGATTGTTCAGGTCCATCTTTCTCGACATGTAACCCCTGCCGGTGCTGGTGCACTCTTGCCAATTATCCATGTCATCTTGCTCAAAGGTGCCTGCTGGACTGTGGGCCCTGATGGACGCCAACCTCAAGGCCTCTTTTATTTCCGGCGGAGCATCCCTATCAACGTAACTGAACGCCCAAATCTCTATTTGGCCCGGACCCCTGGGATGAGGAACGCGGATTTGCTGGGCGATTGTTCGGATCATTCCAAAGTTGGGGAATACCGTGCCGACTATGGGATTGGCCAGGCTCCACCGATGGCCCAGCCGCTGTTTCGCCTCGGCCCGCACCTCTTCTTCGTAGCCCTTGATTTGTGGCACCGCTGCCTCGGAAAACTCCCCGGCCCCCCGGGATATCAGACAGTGCCCGTTGCCCGGTGAGATTATCTGACCCTGCAAGCCAGACCCCCGTTGTTGCCGGTCGCGAGACTCGGAGGTAGTGCCGGTCCGTAAGGCCGACAGGTGGCTCCAAGCGACATGGTAGGAGTCTCCAGCAAAATTCTCGGCGGGGAATTTCCAGTTGCAAGGCACAACCGACTTGTGGACACCTCCAATGATTTCAACGCCGCCCTCCCGGCGTCCGAAAAAGGCATCCAGGTACCAGGTCATCTCTCCCAGATAATTCAACAAGGAAGGAGCATTCGGGTCGAAGGTGGCGAAAAACAAGCCGTTGTAGCTGTCTAGTTGTGCCACAGGCGTCAGGCCCCACTTGCTCACGTCCAATCCTTGCGAGCCCGAAACCTGATGATACCCGTCATCCAGGTTGGGCACGCCCACCAAGCGGCCATCGTTGCCGAACTCCCAGCCGTGGTAGGCGCAGGTAAACATGGCTGCGTTGCCCGAGTCGGCGCGGCATAATCTGTTTCCCCGGTGGGGGCACACGTTTAGAAAAGCGTGGACCTTTGCGCCCTTGTCTCGCACCACCAGCACCGGGTCCTCGCCCATATAGGTAGTGAAGAAATCCCCCGGATTGGGGATTTGGGATTCATGGCAGAGAAAGAGCCAACATCGAGCGAATATCCTTTCCAACTCCTGTTGGTAAATGTCGTCTTCAACGAAGATGCGCCGGGATACGAGGCCATTTTGGGTATCGACCAAACTGTTATGAGTCATGACTATCGCTGACCCCATTCGCTGCGAATTACGGAGCATCCAGCGCCCAAGGAAACATGGAGCATGTATAGCATGCCCCATGTTGAGGGTCAAGCGGAAATGGAAAGCTGTAATTTCCAACACGAACCGTCATCCCAACTGTTATCCCATTGTGGGCTGGAACGTAGAGAGTGGGTCGACCGCACGAAAACCTGGGCGCCAGCCTACGACCGATAGCAACGCTAGGTCATCCGACATCCGGCAGGCATGCTGTGGACAACGGTTATGGCTACGAGTAACATTGCCACATTGTTTTTCGACACCGGATTAATCCACTGATTGGGGGCCTCGACCCAATTTTAAGACCCAAATAATACCCAAAGGGGTTCAACCAGGTGGACCGAGTAGAACCGCTCGGCAGAGCCAGGGAGCTCGTCCCGACACTCCGCCAGAGGGCCGCCCTCACCGAGGAGTTGCGCCGCCTTCCCAAAGAGACTGTAAGCGATCTTCACGCCGCCGGAATAATGCGGGCCGCCCAGCCAAAGCGATATTGCGGGTCCGACTTGGACTACGAAATTGTTTTGGAGATCGCCTACGAGCTAGGCAAAGGCTGCGGACCGACTGCTTGGCGCTACTCTATTTGGGCCAGTCACAATTGGGTGGCCGGAATGTACTCGGAAAAGACCCAAGAGGAATATGGGGCAGGCTTGGTGAATACCGTATCCTCCACTTCTTTGAACCCTTCAAAGGCCACGAACCCGTCAAAGGCCACAGTTAGCTTGGTGGACGGTGGCGGTCCTGAGCGGACGTTGGAGCTTTTCCAGCGGATGCGACGATGCGGGGGCAATGCTGGCAGGGATCGGCCCGAAAGGATTGATGTACTTTCTGGTGCCCAAAGCCGACTTGCGCTAGCACGAATATATCAGAGGTTTTAGCATGGATTACACTAAACAAACTATCGGCAACGTCGAGATTCTGGTCATTCACGACGCGGAAATTGCTCTACCCTTTAGCCGGTCATTCCCCAATGTCCCGGCAGAGGCTTGGGCGCCGTATCAGCAACGGTTCCCTGAAGCATACAGCGGCACAGAATTTATGCGCGTCCACTTCGAGTGTTACTTGATACGGTCCCAAGGCAAAACGCTTCTCGTAGACACCGGCCTGGGCTCGGCAACGTCCAATCCGGGCACCGTAATCAATGTTGGAGGGGGCACCGAAGGGCAGCTATTGAGCCGGCTCCAATCGACCGGTCTGCAGGCCAGCGAAGTAGACACGGTTTTCCTGACCCACCTGCACCCGGACCACGTGGGTTGGAACATGACCAGAAGCGACGCCGGAGAAGCGGTCACCTTCCCAAATGCCCGCTACATTGGCAACCAAGCGGACTGGGACGCCTTTAATACACCCAGAGACTCGGAGGTATTCGGGTACGATTGGTGGGAAGATACGGTGGCGCCGCTACGGGAGTTGGGTGTGCTGGACCTAGTCACCGGCGAAACCCAATTGACCAACGAAATCACCGCGATTCCCACCCCAGGCCACACGCCCGGTTCCATGAGCCTGGCAATAGTTTCCGGAGGTGAGAAGGCGTTTATTATGGGCGATGTTTTCCACGGCCCGGCGCAAGTCACGGAAACGGAGTGGGTGTTCCATTATGATGTCGACCCCGCCTTGGCCGTCCAGACAAGAGGTCGGATGCTCGACCGTATCGAAGAGGAGAATGCGGCCATGGCCATATGCCATCACAGCGGCTTTGGCCGAGTTATCCGGGTTGAGGGACGCCGATATTGGCAAGCGGTGTGAGCCATCCTGAACGGCGATTTATGCCTGAACATATTAGTGGCTACGTCCGACTGGCTCATTTTGAAGCAAACACATAAACCTGTGGTCAGACCGTCCTGTTAGGGTATGACCCTTGTGCCGGAAGATTGGGACCGGGTTTGGTCAAAACGACGGGGAATTAGCTTCAGATCACCCCGCCAAGCTGCGGCGCTCCTCAAACTCGGCGCGGGCTGCTCGCAGCAATTCGGGGTTTTCCAAAAAATCGCAAGCGGTCAAAGACAGTGATTTAGCCACAGCAATCGCATTGGAGCAGGCCAGATCCGTGATCGCCGTCTCGGTCATTTCCCTGGAGTGTGAAGGCACTGGCTGGTCGCTCACCGCATACCTAAGCTCGAAGGAAGGCATGACCTGGCTGACGTTGCCGAAATCGGTGGATGCGGCACTGCCCTGCCGACCGGGGAACGGCTCGTCAAGGGGAATTCCCACGGCTAATGCGTTGGCCCGCAGGGTGTTAGCCACCACCGAATTAGGCCGAACGTTTTCGTAGAACGGGTAGAATTCCTCAACCTCCAGGCACGCTCCGGCCATGGCCGCAGCTCCTTCCGCCGCATGCCGGACTTTATCCACCACCACTTGGCTAAGGTACTGCCCGTCCCTGGAGCGCAGCATAAAATTGGCGGCGGCATACTCGGGAACTACGTTGGGCGCTTTGCCGCCGTCGGTAATAATGCCGTGGATGCGAACATCCTCCCGCAAGTGCTGACGGAGAGCGTCTATGCCGGTGAACAAGTGAATAACAGCATTCAGAGCATTGATGCCCGCTTCCGGCGCTGCTGCGGCATGGGCCGCCTTGCCATGGAAAATATAGCGGTACCCCACCATAGCTAGGCTCCAACTTTCGCTCAACGGGATTTCCGTGGGGATTACGGTGCGGTTGGATGAGGGATGGGAGGAAAGGGTCAGGTCCACACCATCGAAGACTCCTGCTTCTAGCAAGCGAATTTTCCCACCGCCGCCCTCTTCGGCTGGCGTCCCGATGACCACCACCCGGCCGTGGAGGGCGTCTAGGTTGGCGATCACGCCCAGACCCGCACCCATGCCAGCCATGGCAATAAGGTTGTGCCCGCAACCGTGGCCAATCTCCGGCAAGGCGTCGTATTCGGCAAGGATCGCCACGGTAGGTCCATCGCCAGCTCCGCCGGTCAGCGTGGCGCGAAATGCTGTCTCCACCCCGCCGACACCTCGCTCCACTTCCATACCGTGCCCCTCCAATGCGGTGGCAAGCAGGTTAGAGGAGTAGCGCTCTTGGTAATTGAGTTCGGGATGGGCGTGTATATCTAGGGCGATCCCCACCAGCTCGGCTCGTGCAGCCTCGATGGCATCGCTGGCTGTGGCAAACAACTGTTCTTTGGAAGCGGAATTAGGATTTGCGTTATATGTAGTCATAGTAACCTCTTGGCTAAGTTGGCCTGTAGAAAATCACTCGTTGGGTGGTAAAAACTCTAGTAGCGACATCCCCTGCGACATGCCCCTTGGTAGATACCATTTGTTGCATTAGGAAAGGAATTACCTGTCTCAAAAGTGTGGCCGGCATCATAATTATTGCAATTACCAGTATACCCAAACGCGAGTCGCCAACCAAACAGGTGTCTAGGTTGTGTTGACATTTCAACGTAGCCAAATGAGCGTGCTGACGAAGTGGAGAAAACCGAGGTAGGTCGTGGCGAGCTTGTCGTAGCGCGAGAAG
>MUCU01000044.1 GCA_002817055.1 SAR202 cluster bacterium Io17-Chloro-G7
GCAACGACGCCCTTGCGCTTCGCTAACCCTTCTCCTCCGTCAGGATGGGTAGAGGACTTTCACCTCCAAGCTGCCGTTCATGCCCGGCACACAAAAAGAAACCCCTGAAACTCAGGGGTCTCTTCTGCAACTACTAAGTTGATAGCCGATGTATCAGCCGCTACTCTTCTTCGGATTCTTCACCGTCGGAGGTTTCCACAACGGCTCTAGAAACCGCCTTCGAGTCTTCGTTGTTGGTCCTATTGGACAATCGTGAATCCCCCCAAGAAGCGCCTTCCACATAGTTTTTAAACTCACGGGTTTCGCCGCATGTCTGACAGATCCCAGGGCTAACCGGCCCAGTGGCCGACTGGATTACCCAATAATGCATGCACTGGGGCGCCTCTTCAATAGCGTCTTCTGTGCGATCGCCCGGCTGTGGTATTGCGGCTTGTTGCGTCATTGTCATCTACCCCTTTTCCGGCACCAATATTTTAGCAGGTGCAGTGGTAATCGTCAATATTCGAACGGACATTGCCGTCAAACAAACGCCCACTGAAGCCATCAGTAGATATGTTTTGCTCCATGACGACGAAATCTGGCATAATGTCCGGCTTTTCCACCGGAGCAACGCTTGTCGGAAACTCTGAATAATCTCAAAGAGTTTTCCGACGCTACTATGATGCGCCGTAAAATCCTTAGGTTCTAGAGGCTGGATTGCGCTAGCCGCATGCATTGACCGGCGACCAGCGAATAAACACCGGACGGCTTTACCTAAATGAGAAATAAGGTCCTTTGTGGATTCATGTGCACGGTGGGTCGAATCGGCATCTTCATTAGGTTAACCGAGGTACATAAAAAGTGTCGGCTTCTTGAGGGCATTGGCCTATCCAGGCTAAGGAGCGAGATTACATTGACGCAAAGGGCCGATGAAGGTCAAGTAGTTGTATGGGGAGGCCATCGATTGCGTTACGGAGACTTAGCAGCGCAACAATACGTCGCGAGGGCTGGTATTGCGGAGGATTTCCCGCTCTTACTTTGATGAGTTCGATAGGGATGATATCGGCAGGAGACTGTGTTGTGGCTCGGGTTCCCAATATTGTATGTATCGGATTTTACGTAGGTCTTTAGGCCGGACCGGCAAACCCCCGAAAATCTCCGGAAATTTCCAAGTGGATCTAAGTTGGCAGTTCAATTTGCCGGGTTACGACCCTGGTCACACCCCAACCGGCTAGCCATGCCGAGTGTCGACCGTCGCCTCCTGCGGTAACGATCACAATATCGTCCATCGAGCGGACGATGGGCACCAACGTTTCCGGGTCGTCTTGGTCTATCCAGGCAGGCCAGTTTCGGTTGCCCCAGTGAGCCATGTCTCTTAGCTGGCGGATTGGCATCCGCGCGTTCTGGTAGATAAATTGCCGGACGTCGGGTTTGGATAGTCCTGAAGTCGCAATGTCTTGCGCATGCTCCGGACACAGCACCACTACAATTTGGGCGCCTGTCCCAATTTGATAGTAGTTGGAGACCCCGCCGGCTTTCATCGTGGCGATGATGGTTTGCAACACCCCGTATCCAGTGGGCACCGTGGTTTCCATTACCGTATAAACGCCCCTGATGCCAATGATGGTCAACGTGCTGTCGGAAGGTTCGAATCCCAGTTCGACATGTCTGGGTTCCCAAGGACTCCGGTCTTCGTTTTCAGCGAAGCAAAAGCTATACCTCCCCGGTGTGGAAAGAGTCGCCTTGTCCATCTCGCCCGGAATGAGACCTCCCATGTTGCGTATCACCAAGCGCAACGCTCGCCCGATGGTAGCGTTGGCCCGCCAGCCTGGTCCGAAACAACCAACATCGGAGTTTATCTCCAACTGCTTGGCGATGGGGCCGTTGACGATGATTACCGGAGCGCCACCGCCGGTGGTGGCCGATACCCCGGCCACGTTGAACTCCTCCTGCAGCACCGCCCGCACGGCGGCAACCACCACCGGGAAGTACTCAGGAACGCACCCGGCCATGACGGCGTTAATGGCAACCTTTTCTAGGGTCACCTTGGCATTGCGGGGTTGGATAATTCCCAGCGAGGATGCCGGGTCCCCTCCATATCCCGACAGCATCCGGCGCACTGCCTCTTCGGTCGGCGGGACCACGGGCATCCCGTCGGTCCAACCTTGCTTCCAACAATAATCCTGAACGGCTTCGAAGCTGTCGGGAACGTCAATGCGGCGGGCTTGCAGGGCTGAGGGATTTACCATGATCTCCTGCCTAAGAAAAATTATTTTATATGTCGTCTGGCTTTAACAAAACCGTCAAGATGTAGCAGTTTGGGGTTTTGGTGTACTAATCGTCGATTTGATCGAGATCACGTTTACGCCGTAGCCGGGAGCGCCACGGTCCCAGGTAAAACGGGCCAGCGATGGGATTTCTCATGAGGCATGGTTGTTTGCGAGACGCAGAACCCCAAGGGTCACTGTCTCGGAGCCGACTTGAATCGGCGATAGATATTAGACGCAATCGTTCCCTGGGTTGTGAAGATCAAGGCTCAACCCGGTGGATTCCGGAATTCGGCGTCTAGTCGCCCGTAACTAACCCCACTATTTCGGGAGCGAACTCGTGGGCCATAGCCCTAACGTCTTCGGAGCTTCGGGTAGCCAAGGGGCTGGGCAGGACCACGATGCGCACGCCGGGCATTCCCAAGGCTGTCGCCCTAGCGTGGGCTGCCCGGTCAAACGTGCGGGTTATAACGCTAACGGACGGTATGCCTTGAGACTCGGTTTTTACTGTGTCGTGGAGACCCCACGCCGTGCAAGAGCCTCAATCAGCGATGGCGTGAACCACCACGTCGCACTGGGATGTTAGCAAGTCGAGGGTCTCATCGGCGCACGGGGCGCTGTAGCTAAACTTGGTTGCGTAGACGACTTTTTCGGCCCCAAAGTCGTTGACCAAAACCTCTTCAAGTTCACGCAGAAACGAATCTGCGTGGTACTTGCGATTTTCCAGCAGCCCCACTACCTTCCCGCGCAAATCGGGAAGCTTTGGGCTCAGCCCAAGTTCTTCCGGCACATCTTCGGCGGTGGGGTCGAGAATCTGAATGTTGGGCATGTTTAATTCTCCCATGGTGAAAAGTTTGAGGCGCCTAGGTCCGGAAGAACGGAATTGCGGGTGTGCCGGAATGTGAAGCCCCAAGGGCTCAGATCCTTGGGGTATTGGAATTCTTAACCGACGCCGGAGTATTGGAAGAACTTTCCTTCGGTCTTAATGGCCGGTGCGATCACCATTTCGGCTTTGTGCAAATCCCGGATCGTGTATGCGCCGCACATGCCCATGGCTACGCGCAAGGCACCCATGAGATTCTGGGTTCCATCGGTCCTAGAAGTTGGTCCGAATAATATCTGGCGCAGGCTACCTTTGGTGCCCACCTTGATGCGTGTTCCTCTTGGCAACTCAGGGTGGGCGTTGGCCATGCCCCAGTTAAAGCCATGGCCCGGCGCCTCGTCGGCTTGAGCGAAGGGCGTTCCCAGCATCACGGCGTCCGCTCCGCTAACGATGGCCTTGCAAATGTCGCCGCCCGTTCGAAAACCACCGTCGGTAATAATGTTCACGTAGCGGCCAGTGCGGCGGTAGTAATCTTCCCTGGCGGCTGCGCACTCTAGGGTGGCGCTTACTTGAGGCACACCGACTCCCACGACTTCCCGAGTGGTGCAAGCGGCTCCCGGACCGACGCCGACCAGCACTCCGTCGATCCCGGTCTCCATCAACTCTTGGGCCACATCGTAAGTCACGCAGTTTCCCACCACCACAGGCACCTTCAAAGCTTTGACCAGTTCGGAAAAGATTAAGCCGCGGTAACTGCGGGACATGTGTCTGGCGGTGGTGACCGTGGACTGCACAAACACCAAGTCCGCTCCGGCTTCAACGGCTAGGGGAGACATGCGTTTTGTATTCTGGGGAGTGAAAGAAACGGCGCATGTTGCGCCGGATGCCCGAATTTCTTCTACACGCCGACCAACCAGCTCTTCGCGAATGGGCTCCGAGTAGACTTGCTGCAGGTATTGGGTTACGTCTTCTTGAGAAGTGGAGATTATTTCTTCCAGAACGGAATATGGATCTTCGTAGCGAGTATATAGACCTTCAGCGTTTAGTACGCCCAGTCCACCCATTTCATGCATCAGGCTTGCGAAGTGGGGGGAGACCGCACCGTCCATGGCTGAGGCTAAGACGGGGATGTCAAAGCTCCGGTCACCAATCGTCATTTTGGTGGAGGTCAACTCCGGGTTGATAGTCACCTGGCCAGGAACAATCGCCACTTCGTCGAAACCGTAAACCCTTTCCAGTTCCTTAAATAGGCGCCTACCCATCCGTTTTTACCTCTGTTTTAGGCTTTATATGTGTCTTTCGGCTGTTTGTCTATGTAGCTTGAATTTATCGGAAATGTGATGAAAAGTCAATAAAAAAGACACCCGACGGACTACTTAAATCCGGCCTGAAATCGTGACTGAAGTAAGGTCCTGAAGAGAAGACTGGGCCGGAAGCAACGGGTTACAAATGTAGAGGACAAACTACAACTAGAAACAACAACTAGATAGAACAATGGGAACAAGCGATTGTACATACGGAACGATGGAACAATTGATCGCCGGAACTATAGTATGTAGCAGACATTTCCTGGCTGATCCTCTTGGTGGGTCTCAACCTGGAAAAATGTCTGACTATTTTAGCCTCCTTCCTGAGCATCGTTGGCGTGGCATATATGGGCTCAAACTCGCCGGTATAGAACCGTGGGTCAGTCTGCTTCTGAGAACTCTGACACTTGACTCGAAGCCGCCATAGGGTGAAGGGCGGTAACCAAGGGCGAATAGCGTGCCTAGAGAAGTTCGAATGGAGTTTATTTGGTATATAGACCGAAATGTATGGGTTTGGAGGCGAATTTATAACTAAAAGACCCTGCGAAGAAGGGTGCGGCCTATTGCGGACTTGTGAAAAATAGTGCATACTGACGTTGTTGTTGTCTCCTGGTGGTTCGAGCGAGGTGGACCCACCCGTTCCCATCTCGAACACGGTAGTGAAACGCTTCAGCGCCGACGATACTGCTCTGGTGACGGGGTGGGAAAATAGGTCACCGCCGGGGGGCAATACTAACACAACTGGGGCTCGTTAAGAAGCCGATCTGCCTCGCCCTGCTGGGTTCTCCGGGCATTAGTTCCGGCGATCTGGAGCTAGTCACAAAGGTTTCTTCTAAAGATTAGCATCGAGTAGCTGTGGACCCATATCCCCGGTAGCCACGTTTGACCACGGGCATTACGTCTAAAAGCCGCTCTCACTTACCTTTACACTATTAGGGGCGTCCCTTATAATCGACTCATTAGTGGCGGGGTTGTATTTGGGCCGAATGCCAGGCGAGCAGGGTTGGGTGGACTCGATCAGTGGGGAGCGCCTTTCACAACAGGCCACTGGAAGCTTTCCAGGGCAGTTTAAATCAAGCCAGTATAAATCCGGATGCATGAACAATCATGGTTCCCAACCCTCATCCTCAACCACCAGGAGCGGATAATGGGAAGTCGATTCGAGAAATTCTCCGAACGTGCCCGGCGAGTCCTATCGTTGGCTCAGGAAGAGGCTCAACGGTTCAATCATAACTACATAGGTACCGAGCATATCCTCTTGGGGCTTGTGCGCGAAACCGAAGGAGTGGCTGCTCGAGTGCTGTCCAGCTTGACCGTCGACTTGAGCAAGGTGCGTTCGGCGGTAGAGTTCATCATCGGCCGAGGTGAGAAGCCGCCCCAAGGTGAGATTGGTCTCACCCCCCGAGCTAAGAAAGTGGTTGAACTGGCCGTAGACGAAGCACGGCGCATGAACCACACCTACATCGGCACCGAGCATTTGCTCATCGGCCTAATGCGTGAGGGCGAGGGCGTTGCCGCCGGGGTGTTGGAAAGTCTGGGGGTAACTCTGGACAAGGTGCGGGCCGAAACCCACCGCATTCTGAGCAATACAGGCAGTGGCGCTGCCGGGGCCCGGAGTACTACCAAGACGCCAACGCTGGACCAATTGGGCGTGGACCTCACGGTGGCCGCCCGAGCGGAGAAGTTGGACCCTGTTATTGGCCGAGAGCAAGAGATTCAGCGGGTGGTCCAGATACTCAGCCGCCGGACGAAGAACAATCCTGTATTGGTTGGCGAGCCTGGCGTGGGCAAAACCGCGATTGTAGAAGCTTTGGCTCAGAGGATTGGCAGCGGGGACGTCCCGGAAACTCTTCAAGGCAAGAGGCTCGTTACCCTGGACATGGGCGCCTTAGTGGCTGGCACCAAGTATCGGGGTGAATTCGAAGAACGGCTCAAGAAAGTAATCGAAGAAATAAAAGCCTCCGGTAATTGTGTCCTGTTCATTGATGAGATTCATACAATCGTTGGAGCCGGAGCAGCGGAAGGCGCGGTGGACGCTTCCAATATCCTCAAGCCTTCCCTGGCTAGGGGCGAGCTTCAGTGCATTGGCGCCACCACGTTGGATGACTACCGAAAGTACGTTGAACGTGATCCGGCGTTAGAGCGCAGGCTGCAGCCGGTCAGGGTGGAAGAGCCCACCAGCGAAGAGACAGTGCTAATTCTGATGGGCGTCAAGTCCCGTTACGAGGATCACCATAAGGTAGACATTACCGACGAGGCGATTAAATCAGCTGCGACGTTGGCTTCCCGGTTTATTGCGGACCGCTTCCTACCGGATAAGGCCATCGACCTTATTGACGAGGCTGGTTCCAGGGTCCGCCTCCGTGGCAGCGTTACCCCATCGTCCCTCAAAGACGCCATGAAGGTTGTCGAGGACGTGCGGAAAGAGAAAGCCGAGGCCATCGCTTCCCAGCAATACGAGGCGGCAGCCGAACTTAGAGACCGGGAACTTCATGCCAACGAAAACTTGGATACTTTGGAGAAAGAGTGGCAGGAAGGCCGGGATAAAGAGCGCGCTGTAGTTACGGAAGACGATATAGCCGAAGTCGTTAGCATGTGGACCGGTATACCGGTAACCCGGTTGGCGGCCGAGGAAACAGAACGGCTCATCCGCATGGAAGAGGAAATTCACAAGCGTATCATCGGGCAAGATGAGGCCATCATAAATGTGTCCAAGTCCGTTCGAAGGGCTCGGGCAGGCCTCAAAGACCCGCGAAGGCCCATCGGCGTCTTTATGTTCTTAGGGCCGACCGGTGTGGGCAAAACCGAGCTGGTACGGGCCATGGCCGAGTTCATGTTCGGCAACGAAGATAATATGATCCGCTTGGACATGTCCGAGTTCCAAGAACGGCATACGGTTGCCCGGTTGATCGGTGCTCCTCCCGGATACGTTGGCTACGACGAGGGCGGGCAGTTGACCGAAGGCGTTCGCCGCAAGAACTACTGTGCCGTGCTTTTTGATGAAATCGAAAAGGCTCACCCCGAAGTATTCAACATCCTGCTCCAGATCTTCGACGCAGGTCAGTTGACTGATGCCAGGGGCCGCAAGGTGGACTTCCGAAACTCGATCCTGGTTATGACCAGCAACCTGGGTTCGGACCTTATTAAGCGGGAAACGTCGTTGGGATTTAACATTAAGTCCGACGATGCTCAGACTGATGAAAGCTCCTACCAACGGATGAAGGAAAAGGTTATGGATGAGGTCAAACGCTTCTTCCGGCCGGAATTCCTGAACCGTATCGACGCAACCGTAGTATTCCACCAGCTAAGCCGGTCGGAAATCCTGGCCATCGTCGACCTGATGATGAACCAGGTGCGTCATGAGTTGACTGAGAAGAATATCAAGCTAGAAACTACGGACAAGCTCCGGGACCACCTGGGTGAGAATGGCTTCGACCCGGTGCTGGGCGCACGCCCTTTGCGCAGGCTAATCCAGAACGAAGTGGAGGACTTGCTCTCGGAAGAGCTTCTGGGTGGCCGCATCAATGAGGGCGATACCGTGATTCTCGACTTCGTTGGTGACGTCGTTGTTTGTCGCACCAAGGAGATCGTTGATGCTCCAGCGGAAGAACTTGAGGAAACTCCTGCCGAAGCAACAGCTTAACAGCTTAGGGTTACCAAGCAGAGATCGACATATACACTGACAGAAGGCCCCGCTCCGGCGGGGCCTTCTGCTGTTATAATCGGCCCAGCTTCATTGCAGCTTCATTGCAGCTTCTTTCCCGTTCCTTCTTATTGAGCCGTGGCAAGCGGGAAGGTGGCGAGCTTGTTGAACTAATATTTCGGAGACAGACCTTGGTCCGGCAGTCCAAGAGCCCCAAGTCAATTTTTCTCTGCGGCGAATGCGGTCACGAAAGTTCCCGTTGGATGGGGTTTTGCCCATCTCCAGCGTGCGGCTTCAGCCAGCCGCTTGTTGAAACCCGACCCCTCTCCGCGGCTCCAGCCAAGCGAAGCTGGTCGGGCGGCACTGCCGAGCCCATTCAGGAACTCGTGCATGTAGACCACGAAGGTCATACGAGGACTCGCCTGTCATCAGAGGAACTCAACCGGGTGTTAGGCGGGGGACTGGTGCCTGGATCAGTGGTGTTGCTGGCCGGTGAGCCGGGGGTGGGCAAGTCGACATTGCTGTTGCAGATTGCCCAGTCCGTAGCTTCACAAGATAGGAAAGTGCTGTACATCAGTGGCGAGGAATCTCCCCAACAGGTGAAAATCCGGTCGCGACGTCTGGGATTTCCTGGAGAGAGTGTTTATCTCTATTCAGAGACCGATATCGACTTGGTGCTGAACCAACTGGAGGAATCCCGGCCTGCCCTGGGTATTATCGATTCCATCCAGACCCTGTATTGTCAGGATACGGCCTCCGGTCCGGGCAGCGTAGCCCAGGTCAAGGAAGCAGGGTTGAGACTGATGCGATGGGCCAAGGCCAGACATGTGCCGTTGCTGCTGGCAGGTCATATGACCAAAGACGGTTCCGTAGCGGGTCCTCGGGTGCTCGAGCATATGGTGGATGTAGTGGCTTACCTGGAGTCCCAGGAGTTCAGCGAGTACCGATTACTCCGCAGCAGCAAGAACCGCTTCGGACCCACTTCCGAAGTCGGAGTGTTTGAAATGACCGAATTGGGGTTGGTGGATGTGGCTGACCCATCGCAAACCCTGCTTTCGCAGCGCTACGACCAAGCCGTGGGCACGGCCTTGGCGCCGGTAATGGAGGGTAGCCGACCATTGCTACTGGAGGTGCAGGCTTTGACCTCGCCGTCCCAATTGCCGGTACCCCGTCGGGTGGCCAATGGCGTGGACCACAACCGGTTGCTGATGTTGGTCGCTGTGATGTCCCGTAGGGCAGGCTTGGAACTGGCCAGTCAGGATATTATCGTCAGCGTTGCCGGAGGCTTCCGGGTCAGCGAACCAGCGGCCGATCTTGCCATAGTCCTGGCTATCGCATCCAGCATGCGCAATCAGGCGCTGGATTCGGGAATGGCGGCTATGGGGGAAGTGGGGCTAAGCGGTGAATTGCGTAGCGTCCCTCAAGCGCAGCGCCGGTTGGCGGAGGCGTCGCGACTGGGCTTAAGCACATTTGCAGTCCCAGAGGCGGTGGCTAATAGTCTGACGGTGCCTCCGGGGATGAAGCTAGTGCCGGCCAGGACCGTGCGCCAAGCATTTCAAGCAGTGAGCGGAGCCGATAGAGAGCATGGCGCTGCGGGGATTGCCAATCGCTATGCTTCGGAGTAACGAAGCGAGAGAGTGTACCCGAAAAGCTGCTCCGCTAACCTGCAAGTCTGCGGGCAGGCAACTTCCCCAAGTAGTGAAATTTCCGGAACATGCCGTTATACGACGGATTACGCTTCTCTCCCTTACGAAGGGGGAGATTGAGAGGGGGTAGATCCCTATCCATGACCTTGATAAAAGCGCAGCGCTAGTCCCCGTGGGTATGGACCGTGGCGGACTCATCAGTTTCTTCAAACTCATGGTCCTCGCAAGCGACCCAGCGTGAACCTTCCTCGTAAACCTCTTTCTTCCAGATGGGAACGACTTCCTTGATGCGGTCCACGGCTTGTTGGCACGCCTCGAACGCTAGCTTGCGGTGTGGTGAAGCGACTGCCACCACCAAGCTAATCTCCCCAATGGGTACCGTGCCGATGCGATGAGATATAGCAATATCTTCCAGTTCGAACTCGGCCTGAAGCTCTGCCCGCACCTCTCCCAGTTTTTTCAGGGCCATTTCCTCGTAGGCTTCGTACTCCAAGGTTAGCACTTGCTTGCCTTGAAAGTTGTTCCGGGTGGTGCCCAAGAAAGTGACCACCGCACCGTTGGTGTCCCGTCGGATTTTGGATGTGACTTTTTCCGGGTTTAAAGGCTCGTGGGCTAGTTCGATCATAAAATTATCCTCCGCTGACCGGCGGTATCAGGCACACGTCGTCACCGTTTTGCAATACTGTATCTGGCTCGGCGTAATCGGTGTTTACGGCTACCACGATTTTAACTTCCGGGGGCGCCAACCGTGGAAATAACCGGCGCACCTCGTCGGTCAAATCCGCAACTGTCGCGCCCTCCGGCAATTGTAGCCGGTGAGTGTTGGTTCCGGCCCGCTCTCTGTATAAAGCAAAAAATCTTACGGATAAATCCACGGTAAATTCCCTGGGTTCAGGCTACATAGACTTGTCGATCAGGTGCGTGAGTCAGGTCTTACTCATTATTATCGCATAACGAAAAGGAACCGGTTAGTGCATCACCAGCCCACCGTCGACGTTGAACGTCTGCCCGGTAATGTTGCGCGCCCCAATTCCCGATAGAAAGACCGCCATCGCCGCTATGTCCTCGGGGTCGTTGGCCCGGCCAATGGGTATTCTGTCCGCCCGCCGCGCTTGCAAATCGCCTACGGGAACGCCCATTGATTGGGCCCGCTCGGCCATGGTGGTATCCGCCATGGCGGTTATGGTGGAGCCGGGACAGATGGCGTTTACGTTGATGTCATACTGGCCCAGTTGGCTGGCGGCAATGTATGTCATGGCAATAACCGCGCCTTTGCTGGCGGCATAGGCGGCGTTGGAGGTGCCGGAATAACCTTTCCCAGCGATGGAGGCGATGTTGATTATGCGCCCTCCCTGGCCTTGGCTAATCAATTCTTTAGCTACACGCTGCATGGTGAAGAATGAGCCTTTTGCGTTCACACGGTGGATGCGGTCCCAGTCTTCTTCCACCACGTCCATAATATCGATATAGCGGGTGATTCCGGCGTTATTGACCAGGATATCGATGCGACCGAACTTGCTCACCGTCTCTTGGACCATACGGTCAATGTCATCCAAGCTCCCGACGTCCGCGTGAATCGCCAGGCTCTGGGAGCCGGATTCTTTCGCCAGCTCCTGGACGGCTATGCTGGTGTCCTCTACTTCAGTGGCGTTAATGTCCGACACGGCGACACTGGCTCCCTCGGTAGCGAGGGCCAAAGATATGGCGCGTCCCATGCCCCTTCCTGCGCCGGTGACTAAAGCGACCTTGTTCTCCAGAGTCATTGAGATTACCCCACTTCTTCGATCAAGCTGGTCAATGAGGCCGATTCTGCGGATCCACGGTCTGCCCCTTTCCAACCCTGGGTGACGGCTGCCAAGCCGCTCCGGGCTTCGTCAAGACGACCCGTACCATTCTGGACTTGGACCATCCGGTACGTGTCGCGAATGGACTCCCGCTTGTTCAGCCGTGTGCGGAGCATGTCCTCGGCCTTTTCGAACTCCTCGGCTTTTAGGTAAGCCTCCAGCATAGTGTCCTCAAAAACCTCCCGCTGGGCATGGCTCCCCCCGATACGGGCCAACTGGGGGAACACCGGCTCAAGTTGAGAAACCGCTTCCGGGTAATCGCCTTGGGCGAATGCGATAATCCCTTTGGCCAGGGGTAGAGAAACTTCGGCAATTAGAGGGTCGCCGTTTTTGGCGGCCTCAGTTAGCCTTTCCAGGAAGCGGTCTATACCCTGTTCGTCTTCGGTGCCAGCCAAGGCCAGAGCGGCGTGGGCGTCGCGAAATGCCGGACCCGGGGAATTGGTCGCACCGCTGGCAATCGAGCACACCTCTTCCCAAGAGAAAGGCGGTGTAACACCGGCGTACATTTGCCATCGCCACATCAAAGAGGCGCTGTCGTTCAGCGCAAGCGTGTTTTTTGCGACAACAGACGGGCGTATCTCTGCCTCGTACAGGTCGTAGGCCTTCTGGTAGTGACCGGTGGCCAACTCGAAGAGGGCGTGATGCCAGGATAGGTGGACGTAGTATTGAGCGCGCTTATCGAACGTGGGCAACCAATCGGCCATGAATTCACTGCCGACCAGGTTGTTGCCCATCTCGAAATGGGCATGGGCTACCGAGTGGGCCGCCACGGCATTGGTTGGCCGGGCCGCTAAAGACCGCTCGGCCAGATTTAGCGCCTCTTCCACAAGCCCAACCTCATGATGGGCGAAAGCGCAGGCCGCCAAGTATGACCACTCGCCACTGTTCTGGCTCTCAATGCTCCTGGTCATCTTGAACAGGTGATTCGGGAAATCGGGAACGCCGGAGCCGAAACAGCCAAGACTGTAGAGCCTTTGGGCTACACGTAACATGTTGATGTCCCGAGGAAATTCCGCCAAGTGCTCGTGAATCAAGGGGATGGCTTCGGGGCCTTTCCCGTTGGCCCACCAATCGATGGCTTGAGCTTGTTGCTGTTCCCTTTTTGAGATGCCGCCGGACAGTTCCAGTGCCCGTTGGCTGCTTTGGCGGGCTTCCTTGGGCTTCGCCGCTTGAATATAGGTGTAGGCCAGCAGAGCGTGGGCCAAGGAAAATCCCTCGTCCGCCTCTATGGCTTTCTGGAAACTTTCCGCAGGCCCATAGTTGTTCTCCAGCAACAGGTCGAGACCCTCCGCGCAGAGCGCAGCAGCCGATGTGGAACTGGTGGTCATTGGTAACCCAAACCGGTCTTCCATATTTTGCGCCTCCTTTGGGAGTTGGCAGCGTTTTGAGGCTGAATTGAACGGGACCTTTATGCAAGGCCATAAAGTTCGAGTGTAATGCGGCGCATTCCCAGTGTCAACGGAAATAGGTAGTCCCAGATCCACCGCCTAGCGCCCTTGGGCGGTTTCCGGCCGGGAAGTTAGTGCTCGAATACAGAATTTTGGCGTGAGCGTCGCGCTTCGGGAGGGA
>MUCU01000045.1 GCA_002817055.1 SAR202 cluster bacterium Io17-Chloro-G7
ACCATCACTACCCCTCCCCAATTCCATCATGATGGCTACTATTTTATACAAATTTCAAATTGCCATTAAGACGCGATTGCCCTGGCTCGTAGTTGGCTCGGTCATTGGCTGCAGGCGCATCGGTGTTAAAATGGTGGTCATACTTGGGATCGGGTGCGTCGCCGGCTGGTCAGGAGTGACCCATGGTCTGGCAAAAGTGACCTAAGGTCAGGCCGTGCGGGTCCCGATCGACAGCACCCAGTAGCCAAGGGCCACCTGCCGGTAAACAAGTTGCGCGGCCAGAAGGGGAACACAGATAAATTTGAGACTGAAAACAATACCGGGCCTGAGCAAGGGCGAGGAGGCGCGTGGTGTTGCCGCACGTGGTCCATCGCTTTTGGCGTTTATGTTGGCTGTAACTTTATTGTTGGGGATGCTGATTGGGATGCGCCCCGGCATAATCTCCGCCCAAGCTCAAGGGAGTGAAGTTCAGCGTTTTCAACAAGTGGCCGGTCCCTATGAGATTAGTGCGGCGGTGGTTCAATCGCACCTTTCTTTGGGTGTGACCCTATTCGCGATTACGGTGGTGGACACGGCCAACGGTCTGCCTATCCCTGATGCGAGGGTGCTTTTGAGCACAGTGCACCAAAAATCCGGCGACGTTGGTATAGGTACCGCCCATAACACGCCAGACAACCCTGACAGGTACGACGCACAGATGGACCTGGATTCCTCGGGCCTGTGGCGCATCACCGTAGAGGTGGATAGTTCCCAAGGGAAGGTGGCCGTTGAAATGATGCAATTGGAGGTACCCTCGACGCGCCGCATTACGGGAGGGACATTCGTTTTTATTGGTGCATTTCTAGTGATTATTGCGGGCGCAGCCTACGTCTGGTGGAGCACCCAGCGGGGCCGCTCCAGCAATCCGGGGACCGGGGTTAACCAGGAGTAGCCTGGTCAATAGATTGGCTTCATCGGTTTAAACTATGCATAATGGGCCAAGTATGCGGGTTAGCCAGGCCCTTGGGTCGCACTTTGGCCTAGCCGCACTCAAGCATCACAGAAGGGGATTTAGACGGAGGGCAGGAATTTCCGTGATTAAAAGTCAGATATGAACCTTTCTGGCACGGGGAAGTTGTGGATCTTGGGCACTGTGGGGGCCGTTGTGGGTCTTCAGTTGCTCTTCGCGTCGGGCATTGCTCAAGCTCACGACGGCATTAGCGAGGGGCAGAATCCCTGGACAGCCTGGAATACTAATCCTTTGCCCACAATTCTGCTGCTCATGGTGGCCAATCTCTATATCACCGGTCTTGCCCGTTGGAAAAGGCCCAGCCATCCCGTTATGTTATGGCAAAAGCTTTGCTTCTTCTCAGGGCTGTTCCTCCTGTTTTTAGTCATGCAATCACCCATCGACTCTCTGTCTGTGCACCTCTTTTCTTTTCACCAGATTCAGCACTTAACACTCCGCATGTTCGGTCCATTCCTCATATTGCTAGGAGCTCCCTTGACCCCGATGTTGCGGGGCCTGCCGCGCTGGGCTCTGCTCGGCGTCGTGCGGACCATCGTAAGGAACCCTCGGGCGAGGCAAGGCTACAACCTCATCACGAACCCCGTGTTAACTACCGCCTTTTTTCTGGGCGTTCTTTTCCTTTGGCAATTGCCCGGGCCTCACAACGCTGCGCTGCGAAATTCGGCGCTGCACGAGTTAATGCACATTACGATGCTCTTATCCGGGTTTTTGTTCTGGTGGCTGGTGGTTGACCCCAAACCCCATCGCTCCCGGGTTCACTACGGACTTCGTATCCTCTATCTCGGACTGATCATCATTCCCAACACGGTGCTGGGAGCGGCGATTACCTTTTCCGACAAATTGATTTACCAAGCCTATGCCGAGGTCGAGCAGCCATTCAACATTTCGCTTATGGCCGACCAGCAACTGGGCGCAGCGATCCTGTGGGTGCCAGGGGACATGATGAGCCTGCTTGTGGCGGGGATCGTGATGATCCTGTGGTATCAGAACGAGGTGAAGGAAGGGCCGGTCGGCTATCCGTCCAGGCAAGGCGAGGACACCTAAGGTAGTTCAGGGTGCTGCGGTCAACCCTAAACCATTAAGGTTGGCTCTCTGCGGGGGATATTGGGGATGCTGGACTAATGAACAGTCTCCCGGTGGATACAGACTGGGTAATAAAGAGGCCGGAGGACAAATCCTCCGGCCTCTTTATTATTGTTACCTCAGGTGGTGATGTTTCAGGGAGATACGGTAAAGTCTCCGAACATGCCGATATTATGTCCCGGGAATGTGCACACGAAGGTATAAGTGCCCGCTTCCAGGGTAAATTCCAGCACTGTTGATTCACCCGGATCGAGCAGCTTGGTGTTAAACAGAACTCGAGGGTCATCGGGGGGCACCCAGTCGTTGTCAGCGCCTGCTCCAATGCCCGCTGTCGCAACCTCATCCTTGGTTCCTGCTTCCACCAGAACCAGGTTATGCTGGTTCACGGTGGAAACGTTGTTGAAGGTTATTTTGATATCTGATCCAGCGGAAGCGTGTAATTCCGCCGTATCAAACTTTAATGCGTCACCCACCACGCTAAGCGTTATGTCTCCGCCGCCGACTGCCTCTACTTCTGAATGGGCCTCTCCACCCTCGGCTTCATGTTCATAAGCCACAGCGTTGGACTCGGCAAAGTCCCGGGGATTGCCCTCGTAAGCAAAGAAAATTCCCAACAGCGCAATACCCACAATGAATGCTAGGGCCAGACCAGCTAGAAATATGTACGTAAGCAGACGGGCTTCGAACTTGAGGTGCATGTAGAACATGATGACTATGGCGAACTTAAAGGCCGACAGAATTATTAGGAGGGGTATCTTGGAAGCGCCCAAGTCGTCGACGATTCCTACCCTGTCCCAGATCAAAAGAAACTCGACGATTGTGACAGTAAAGAGTATTACCGCCACCAATACGTATTGCTTAAACGAGGGGTGGCGAGAATCGTGTTGACTCTCGTGGCTAGTGGTCATGCACAGAACTCCTTGAGATTGGCTCTGGCCCTAGTGGGCTCATCCGCCAGGGGGCGCACTGGGTCCAGTGTCGAACCCGGCGATCAAATAGAGCAAAGTAAAAATCACGATCCAAACAATATCGACGAAGTGCCAATAGAGGCCCATGATTTCCACATCGAGACTCGTGGCTGGACCCAATCGGCCCTTTCTGGCCGCAAAAAACAATCCCAAGAGCCAAATAATTCCAAGGGTAACGTGCGCGCCGTGGAAGCCGGTTAACGTAAAGAAAGAAGCACCGAACAAGTTGACTCCCAGCGTCAGACCTTCATTCTTAAACGCATTGAACTCGTAGATCTGAAAGCCAATAAACACCGCGCCCATAGCTGCGGTTGCCAGGAGCCAGATTTGGATGGCCTTTTGGTCGTTTCGAACGGTAGCGGCCAAAGCCTGAACCATGCCGAAGCTGCTGCACAAGAGCACGAAGGTGCTGATGGTAGTGAGTGGAACGTCGATAATATCGATGGGGTAGGGCCCGTTGAGGCTCTGGCCACGGTAGACCATGTAGGTGGCGATCAACGCTCCAAAAAACAGGCAGTCCGAACCGAGGAATACCCACATGAGGAGCTTCCGGTGATTGATACCGGTAGTGGTGTAATCGTGATCCGGGCCGGAAGACGGCTCTACCGTGTGGGCCACTATTTTCCTCTCCTAATGTTGGCTGCCGTGGTGAGCGTCAGGCGCTGTTGCGGGCTCATTTGTCCATCCGATTATCCCGATCATTGCGAAAACGCCGCCAACGAAGCTCAAAGCGAAGTGACTGAGGATCCCGCCAGCTATTAACGCTGTTCCGGCGGCGATCCAAATGGGCCAGTATGAAGGGCTGGGCATGTGGATTGTGCTGGGGTCCACATGAGGCTCGGCTGGAACTCGGTCTTGCCCGTCGGCCTTGGCTCGCGCTTTCACAATCCAGTAATGGTCCAGACCTTCTACTTGAGGGATTGTAGCGAAGTTGTAGTCCGGGGGAGGCGAAGAAATACTCCACTCCAAGCCCGGGGCATCCCAAGGGTCATGGCCGGCCCTTTCTCCGTGACGTAAAGCTCGGACGATCGTGATCACGAAGGCTATCATGCCCAAGAAGATTACGATGTAGCCAAGGGAGGACAACATGTTGAAGTCGCCCCAACCAAACTCGGACGCATATGTATAGATACGACGGGGCATCCCGTTCATCCCTACGAAATGCATGGGGAAGAAGGTCAAGTTCATGCCAATGAACATCAACCAGAAGTTTATCTTGCCCCATTTTTCTTCATACATTCTGCCTGTTAGCTTGGGAAACCAATAATAGAGACCGGCAAACAACCCGAAAATGGACCCGCCGAAGAGCACATAGTGAAGATGCGCCACGATGTAATAGGTGTCTTGTTGTTGGAAGTCAGAAGGCGAAACCGCATGGGACACGCCGCTAAGCCCACCGATGATGAACAGAGTTATGAATCCCAAAGAAAAGAGCATCGGGGTTTTGAATTCAATTGAGCCGCCCCACATAGTCCCAATCCAGTTGAATATTTTCACTCCAGTGGGTACGGCAATCAGCATAGTGGTGATGGTGAAAGCCGAGTTGGCGATGGGACCCAAGCCCACCGTGAACATGTGGTGGCTCCAAACGGCCCAACCCATCATACCGATCACGATGCCGGAGAAAATGATGAAGGGATATCCGAACAAGGGCTTCTTGGAAAACGTGGGCAAAACCTCTGAAACTATGCCCATGGCAGGCAATATCAAAATATATACTTCAGGATGTCCGAACACCCAGAACAGGTGCTGCCAAAGAACGGGGTCGCCGCCAGCGGAGGGTATAAAGAAGTTGGTGCCGAAGTTCCGGTCCATGGTCAACTCAATTAAGCCAACAGTTATGACCGGAAACGCAAGGACCAACAAAATGGACGTGATTAGAGTCATCCAGATAAAAACGGGCATGCGCATGAGACTCATGCCGGGCGCCCGCAGATTTATGATGGTGACAATGAAGTTTAATGCCGCCGCCACTGATGACGTTCCCAGCACCAGGAGGCTTAAGGACCAGAAGTCCAGCCCTGAGTTGACGCTGAAGGGCTTTTCGGTGAGATTGGCGTAAGAAAACCATCCGGCGTCGGGCACTTCGTCCACGAAGAAGCTTACGTGAAAGAGGATTGCGCCAAACAAGAACAGCCAGTAACTTAGAGCGTTTAATCGAGGGAAAGCGACGTCCCGGGCACCTATTGCCAGCGGCACCACGAAATTGAAGAACGCGGCGCCCAGAGGCATGATCACCATAAACACCATAACCGTAGCGTGCATGGTGAACATCTGATTAAACCGGTCACCGCCGATGATACCGGTATCGGGTTGAGCCAGTTGCACCCGTATCACCCCGGCTTCAATGCCGGCGATGAGCATCAAGACCAATGCGGATACGCCGTAAAGCACGCCGATGCGCTTATGGTCCACGGTGGTCATCCAGCCCCAAACGCCAGCGTATGTGGTTGGCCGGGCGAGTACGGCGGTGATTGCCGCCATGGCTTGCCTCCCTTAAATGTCCCTCGTTGAATGTCCTTAGGTTAAACCCACCAAATCAGAGTATCTATAATGCCGCAAATCTAGTTAAGCTCATCTATTGTGACTGGAATCGTGGTTACAGTCTACTGCAGCTGCAGTAGATACTCAATCAGGCCTTCAACCTCTTCGTCGCTCAAGCTGACATCGCCATCCTTGTAGATAAAAGCTCGCTCCGCCATTCTGTTGCCCGGTTTCAAATCAGAGGGGTTGTGTATCCAGGCGCGCAGAGTTTCCACGTTCAGGTCCGTTAAACCGGCGGCTAGAGTCTGGCGTGTGCGAAGATCGGTCAGGTTGGGGGCGAGCACCAAGGCATTCTCATCTCCGGTTAAAAAGCTGTCCATCAGCGCTTGTGCCGCCACAGGGTCGTCGGCGCCGCTAATAGTGTGGCAAATTTGGCAATTAATGGCGAAGGTCGTTTGACCATCCTTGGCGCGGCTGGTTAAAGGCTGGGGTGGCCCGTAGGAGGCTACCCACGAGTCATAATCCGCTGCGGAAAGCACCATAACCCGGAACCTCATTAAAGCATGAGCGACGCCGCATAATTCGGCGCATTGACCGTAAAATGTTGCGGGCAATGCGTCAATTTCGCTGGAGTCTGCCTTGAACCACATTTTGTTTCGCCGAGTCGGCACCATATCTAACTTGCCAGCGAGTTTCGGTACCCAGAAGCTGTGGATTACGTCGTCGCTCAACAGCGTTAGCTGAACGGCCCGGTCGACCGGGATCCTTAGCTCGTTTGCAGTGGTAATTCTCTTGCCGCCACCGGCGTCGGGGTATTCGAACTCAAACCACCATTGATGTCCAGTCACGTGGACTTCAAGAACGTCGGTCTCCGAGTCTGGCGGTTCATCAATCTCAAACAGGGTAAACACGGACCAAATTCCTAATGCCAAGACCAATATGGTTGGGATAACAGTCCAGGTGATTTCGAGGGCCAAGTGGCCATGGGTACGGGAGGCTTCTACACCGGGTTTTTTGCGGAAGCGGAAGATAACATAAAGCATCAAGCCTTCAACGAGGACGAACACCACAACCATGACCCAAAGGAGCACGTTGAACAGCAATAGCTGCTTTTCGGCGACTGGGCCGACTGCGTCCCAGGTGGATTGCTTGCCTGTCGAGCAACCTGCCACCAGGAACAGGACCGCGATTAACAACCCGAATAATAAGATGGCCTTTGGCTGCCACCTGCGGGGCGCGGCGCTTGTAGTCTCCCTCATAGGCTGAACGATGGGGTCGTTGGGAGAATCAACGCCCACCGGGGCGCTTGCCCGCTTGAAGGGCATAGACCCCATTTTCTTCCCCCCTATAATGCTGGACAGATTGACCTGACGCACGAGTGTGTGCGGTTTTTCACTAACCGGTGGGACGTTATCACAGGCTCAAGTGCGCTGTCAACACATAATTGAAGTAGGTTCCGGCTCAATTTCCGCAGCTTAAGGCGCCATGCTCAAGAGCCGATGCGGATAGGGGGCGCATTTCGGTTGATGGTTTCCGCAGCAGCCAAGGATCGGCGTCTCACTCACCGAGCGAATAAGCATTGCTATTGCATTTCCGCCGTAGTAAATCCGCCGTGAGAAACATGCGCAAGCAAGTAATCGACGCCGGTGCCATTTGGGCGTTCTAAACAGCCGAACCGGCGTCGATTCTCAAGGGTTCATTAAGCAGGGTTCATTAAGCTAGGACGAGGCTAATTGGCGTCAATGCAATAATGGCTTAATTGCGAGTGGCTACCAGCCCTTACCTGAGGGCCGGCACCACCTCTTTAGCAAAGAGCTTGATTGAATTGAGCATGCGGTCTACAGGGATCCCGCCGCCGACATTGGGCTCAATTACCACCCCGGAAAGCCCCAATTCTTTGGTCAAAACCGAGAGCCGCTCTATGACCATGTCCGGAGTTCCATAGGCCAAACGGTCTTTCAGCAGCTCGTCGTAGGTCACGGATGCTAAGCGTTTGGACCTTTCCGACCGTTCTTCCGAATTGAAAGTGCCAGCCCCGCCAGCGGACCTAGCGAAGGTCTCAGCCAGCCTTTGGTAAGACTTCATGGTGCTGACTTCCGCGTCTTCGCGGGCTTTCTCGGCGGTCTCGGCCACGTAGACCGGAATCCTCAGCAGGACGTCGGCCTCTCCGGTGTGGCCTGCTTCCTGCCTGGCTTGCCGGTACACGTCCAGGTTCTTGCCCAATTCCGGAACCGCGAATCCTCGTAGGCCTACAAAAACCGGCAATCCCTGTTGTCCAACCTGAGGGAACGTGTCTTGCGTAGTCGCGGCTATGCGTATGGGCGGGTGCGGCTTCTGATAAGGTTTGGGTACGACGCAGACATCGTCGAAATTAAAGTGCGTGCCTTGGTGCGAGAACCGGTGTTCGGTCCAGGCCTTTAGGATGATCTCCAGAGACTCCTGAAACCTTTCTCGGCTTTCCGCGTAGGGTATGCCATAGCCTTCGTAGGCCCTGGCGAATCCGCTCCGGCCCACGCCGAATTCCAGCCGGCCACGGCTTACCTGGTCCACCGTGGCCGCTTCCTCGGCCATTCGGATGGGATGGCACAAAGGCAGTACAGCCACCGCCATTCCTATGCGCAGGCGCTCGGTGCGGGAGGCGATGGCGCTGGCCATAATCATGGGTACAGATACGATAGACGGGATTCCGGCTCCGAAGGCATCGGTTGGCCGCTTGGGGGCGGCAAAATGCCGTTCGGCCAACCAAACGCCGTCCAGGCCGTTTTTCTCCGCCATATCCACAACTGTAAAAGCTTCCTGGAAGGCGTCTTCCATCGTGCCTTCCTCACGGTAGTCGCACTCCATTATTATTCCGAAATGCATCGAGCACCCCCCGAATTTCCTATTTTGACTTGAGTTGTTATTTTTGGCGATTTAATCACTGTGGAATAGCTTTTTAATGGGGCAGCACTCAACTGCTGCCATTCTATGCACTCACGATTTGCGGGTTACCCCATGTTGGATAATCAAATCTAAGCGGTGGGTAGCACACCAAGATTACGCCTTTTGGAGTACCAAGATAGGCAAGGCCAGAGTAAGGCTCCAGAGTCAAAAATCGCCGGTATTTCCCAATTGACGACGCTAACTGTATAAGGTGGGTCGCCGAGTTCTTCTGATAGCGCTGCGATCAAAATCCGCTGGAAGTAGAGGCCCAAAGCGGGCCTTCGCCGTCGAGCGGAGCGGACGTTATTACGCTCGGGACCAGAGCAGGGCAATATTAACATGGCCCCATACCCAATTCAACTTGAAGTGTCGTCTAGCTACACTCGGGCGGATACTGGGGTTGGGTAGCCGATAATTCGAAACAATAATCCAAAAAGCTGGGGGCAACTAAAAAGCCTGGCCCTGACGTGATTGCCGGGCCTGGCTTAAAGTCTCCTGGCTTAAATTTTATTGTATGTGCCTTCAGCTTCGCTTTTCTCCGGTCTTCAAGCCCGGATGAGCCGGCCACATTTTTTTCATAGCATCCTTCCCCTTAAAGTTTCCTCTCTATTGTTTAGATCTATTTTTTAGACGCTTATTATCCTGTTTGACTCCCTGCCCTGTTAGGGGCGAAGCTCCTCGGCTTGATTGCCATAAGGCCTAGTTGCGGTATTTTTCACAAACTCCAGGGGCTTTTGTTGGGAATTTACTGCCAGTTTTTGGCTTTGGGCAGGTGTCTTGCTCCTTGAATATTTTCCGCATGTTTGGCGACTATATTCATGGTGCCGTCCCTCCGGGACACTTCCCCGCGCACCACCACCACGGGCTCTTTCAGCACCATCCGGTACCGTAGAAATATCTTGGGCCATACTATTATGGGTATGTGACCGAACTCGTCCTCTAGAGTAAGGAATACTGCCTTGCCCAAGGGCCGTTGGCGGCGGATTATCAGCCCGGCTACGCTAACCTCTTCACCATTGGGCAGGCCTGAAACCTCGGGGCTGGTCAATACTCCCGAGGGAAGGTGAGGCCGCAGCAGTGCCATTAAGTGCCCTTGAGGATGGAGACCCAGGGTGCGGTATTCATCCATCATGATCTCCCACTGGTCTTGGGGAGGCAGTTCGGCCATGTCTTGCTCCACTGGCAAAGGAAGGGCCAACTGAGTGCCAGTGTGCTTGGCCGTTTTGTGCTTGGCCTGTCCGTGCTTAGCCTGTCCATGCTTAGCCTGCATAGGACGGTAGCGTAGGCCTACCTCCCACAGGGTTGTCCTGCGGTCTGGAGCTGTATAGGCTGGCCGTGGTTCGGCAACGCTATGTTGTGGGGGCGGTTCGCCTTGGTTAGTTGGGGCGAAATCCCCCCAACCCCCCTTTATCAAAGGGGGGCCAAGTAGGGTCTTTTCACCGGTAGGTTCGCGAATCGTTCCTACGCTGTCGGCTTGTGCATTGTCGGCAGGGTCGAAATCCCCTCCGGGACTCTTTTTATATAGACCTCCACTAGCTCCCCTTTCGTAAAGGGGGGTTGGGGGGATTTCCTCCGTTCGCCGTGAGCCCGCCAAAGGACGGTCGCTTGGGCCTTGTTTGGTGGTTTGCGTAAGCGAATCGAAAGCGCCGGCGGCTACCAGGTTTTCTATGGCCTCCCTCAGTAAGCCGGTGCGCTCCATGGCATCGGCCAGGCTGCTGAATGGTTCGCCTTGCTCTCTGGCTTGAACGATGGATGCTGCTGCGGTATCGCCCACGCTCCGCACCATCGAGAGCCCCAACAGTAAGGACTCGTCTTTGATAATGCACTTTTCCATGCTTATGTTTATGTCCGGGTTGAGCACTGGAATGCCGTGGCGCTTGGCGTCTTCTTTCAATGTCTCGGTGTTGTAGAACCCCATGGGTTGCTGGTTGAAGATGGCTACGAAGAACTCCAGAGGATAGTAGTACTTGAGCCAAGCCATGTGGTAGGCGGTCACACCGAAGGCGAAGGCGTGGGACTCGGGGAACATGTAGTGGCCGTTGAACTTCTTGAATATTCTTTCGGCGGCTTCTAGGGGCACGCCCATTTCGTCGGCGCCCTGTCGGAACTTTTCCCAGTAGAAAGTGATGAGGCCCTCGTTGTGCTTACGGATGAAGGCCCGGCGGAGTTGGTCGGCTTCAACGGCGCTGAACCCGGCCACGTCCATGGCCAGTTGGTTCACTTGGTCTTGAAACAGGATGATCCCCAAGGTGCGCTCCAAAGCCCGCCGCTCTAAGGGATGGTCGTAGTCCCAGGCTGCGTTAAAGGCGCGCCGCTGGATGAACTGGGTTACGCCGTCGTTGGCGCCCACGCCGGGCCGCACCGCTCCCACCTCATAGGCCATGTCGGTTAGGTTTCGGGGCTTGATGCGGGGGGTGGTCTGCATCTGGGCCGCCGATTCCACCTGGAAGATGCCGATGGTGTCGGCTTGATGCATCATCTCGTACACCGCTTGGTCCTCAAAGTCGATGCGGCTAAGGTCGATGTAGTGGCCTTCCCGCTCTTCTATGAGGAGGAGGGTTTCTTGCATCTGGGATAGAGCGCCTAGGGCCAGGAAGTCGATTTTCACAAAGCCGGCTTGGTCGATGCTGTCCTTATCCCAGTGGCAGATGTAACGGTCTGCGATGGCCGACTGCTGCACCGGCACCATGTCGGTAAGGGGGGAGGAGCTGATGATCATCCCGCCGGGATGTTGGGCCAAGTACTTGGGGAACCCGTCCAACTGGCATGCCAAATCGATAAGGTCCCGCCACACCGGGGCGTCCACCTTGTCTCTAAATTCGGGTAGGGTCAGCATCTCGATTTGCAGGCTCTTGGCGCTGTGAGAGTCCACCCGCTTGGCCAGTTTGTCCACTTCCTGCAGGGGAAGCCCCAACGCTTTCCCCAAGTCTCGAATGGCGCCCTTCATCTTATAAGTGCTGATCATACCGGTGAGGGTGGCGTGGTCCCAGCCCCACTTCTCATGCACTCGCTTGATCAACTCCTCGCGGATGTTGCGGGGAAAGTCCAGGTCTATGTCGGGCACCGAACCCATGTCGTCGGACAAAAACCGGTCCAGAGAAAGGTTGAACTCTAAGGGGTCGATGTGGGAGAGGCCTATCAGGTAACCCACCAGCATAGCCACCGATGAGCCCCGGCCCCTCCCCGGCGGGCGCTCTTCCAAGGGTATTTCAGCGTCGCTCAACCCCAACTCGATCATTATCTGACGGCTCATCTGGATGATGTCGTAATAGATGAGCAGGAACCCCGCCAGGTTATGCCGCTGGATCAAGCGGAACTCTTCTTTGAGCCGGGCCTCCACTCTTTCGGTGACGCTGCCGTAGCGGCGCACGGCGGCCTGGCGGCACAAGTCTTCCAGGTGGGTCTGGGGGGTGAAGCCTTCGGGCACCGGGTAATCGGGGAACTGGTAGTTCAGGTCTTTGGTAATGTCGAAGGAGCAGCGGGCGGCTATCTTCACCGTGTTCTCGATGGCCTCCGGGCATTCTTGAAAGAGGGCGAGCATCTCTTCAGCGGACTTCAGATAAAACTGGCTGCTGGGGCGGCGCTGCGGGTGGGTTTCCTCCAGGCTTTGGTTGTGGCTGATGGCCACCAAGGCGTCTTGGAGTCGGTGGCGCTCCGGGACGTGGTAGTGGACGTTGTTGGTGGCCACCATGCCCAAGCCCAACTTGCGTGCCAATTGAATTAGGCGACGGTTGCGCTGGGTATCGCCTTGGACCAAGTTTTGCTGTAGCTCGACAAAAACGTTTTGTGCGCCGAACCAGTCCAGGTATTGCTCCAGGGTCTCTTGGGCCTCTCGCTGGTTTTTGAATGATTGGTTTTTGGATGGCGGCGAAGGGTCGGCCAACAAACCGGAGAGCGCTCCCTTCCGGCACCCGGTGAGCAGGATCAACCCTTCGGCCAACTCGGGCAAGTAGCGTGGGTCCAGCCTGGGATTTCGGCGGTCGCTGGCGATGTGAGAGTAGGAGAGGAGGTTGCACAAGTTCCGGTAACCTTGCTGCGTCTCGGCCAACAAGGTCAGGTGGGAGCCGTCTTCAAGGGTGACCTCGGCGCCAGTAATAGCTTGCATGCCCACGGTGTGGGCGACTTGGGCGAAGTGCATGGCCCCGCAAAGATTGTCGTGGTCGGTGAGAGCCAAGGCTTGATGGCCCAGTTCTTTGGCGCGCACCAAGAGCTCCTCCACCGAGGAGGCGCCTTCCTGGAAAGAGTAGTTGCTGTGGCAATGGAGTTCAGCGTACATGTGTTTTAGCGCTGTGATGAGAGAGACCCCCCATCCTAACCTTCCCCCGCGAGGGGGGAAGGGACTTTTGTTTTCCCCTTGTGGGGGAAGTGACTTTCTTAGCTTTCTTTGGAGGAAGGATTCACATCTCCTCCCCCCTTGCGGGGGAGGATTAAGAAACTATCTCAAAACAGCAGCCGCCACTGTCGGCGGTACCACAGGAGTGCACAAGCTAATTGGAGCAGGCCAAGGAAATTAGATGCCTTCT
>MUCU01000046.1 GCA_002817055.1 SAR202 cluster bacterium Io17-Chloro-G7
AGAAGGCATCTAATTTCCTTGGCCTGCTCCAATTAGCTTGTGCACTCCTGTGGTACCGCCGACAGTGGCGGCTGCTGTTTTGAGATAGTTTCTTAATTTGTAATCCTTTTCGAGGGGAAGTAATGGCTCAGACTAAACCTAGGGGCACCCGCCAGTCTGGCGGCAAAGCGACCGCAACCAAAGGAAAAGAAAAAACAAAGGCGTCTGGGCCCTTGCCTGGCAGCCTCACCCCCGAAGATTTGGTGGACATCTTCACCCGGATGGTCTTGGCGCGCACCGCCGACGAGCGGATTTGGGCATTGAACCGGCAAGGCAAGGTTCCCATAGCCGCATCTTCCCAGGGTCATGAGGCAGCTCAACTGGGGAGCTTGCTGGCGGCGGAAAAAGACGGCCATTGTTTTCTATTCCCGTATTATCGGGACCTAGCTTTGAAGATGTCAGCGGGGCTAACCCCCACCCAGGTAATGAAATCATTCATGGGCAAAGCAGGGGAACCGTACAGTAACGCCAGGCAATTCCCCCTTCAGGGCGCAGACCTTCCAAACAATATTATTCAGATTTCCAACGTGGTATCCGCCGGTCTCACCCAGGGTGCCGGATACGCTTTGGGTTGCAAGATGTTAGGTGATGAAACCGTAGTTTTGGTCTACTTTGGCGACGGTGGCTCCAGCCAAGGTGAAACCCACGAGGCCATGAACTTCGCCGGAATCCATCATCTTCCTATTATCTTCGTGTGCGAGAATAACCGCTATGCTATCTCCGTGCCGCAGTCCCAGCAGATGGCAATAGACGATATATACTCCCGTTCTTCAAGCTACGGCTTCCCTGGATTCGCCGTCGACGGTATGGACCTGATCCAGTGCTATGAAGCTACGCGTGAGGCCATCAACCATGCTCGCAGCGAGGGGCCCGTACTGTTGGAAATGAGGGTAGAGCGGTTTATGCCCCACACCACCGACGACGATGATCGGCGTTATCGGCCAGCCGAGGAAGTTGAGGCAGCCCGCAAACTGGACCCCGTTCTGACAATGGCCAGTGTCCTGGTAGACCAAGGATTGCTCGACCAACAGGAAGTGGAAAATATAAAGGCTCGAGCCCAACAAGCCATAAACGAAGCCACTGACGCCGCTGACGCCGCAGAACTTCCGGACGTTTCCACGATTAACGATATGGTCTACGCTCCTTGACGGAGGTTTGCCGTTCGCATTATTCCAAGTAATCGATAAGGTCAACCCATGTCATGGGATTATGATTAATTGGCTTATAAAAATTACCTAACTGGGAGGCGGCTTTGCCAGTAATCACCGTCATTGAAGCTGTTCGGGAAGCAATCCGGGAAGAGATGCAGCGAGACTCCAAAGTTTTCGTGTTGGGCGAAGACGTAGGCAAGCGGGGCGGCGTTTTCCTGGCAACCCAAGGCCTTATCGACGAGTTTGGCGAGTCTCGAGTGATGGATGCCCCCTTGGCGGAGGCCTCTATCATGGGAATTGCCTTGGGCGCGGCCTTCCGGGGGCTCCGGCCTATTCCCGAAGTGGAGTTTGCCGATTTCGTCTGGCCCACGGTCAATCAACTCATTGGCGAGGCAGCCCGCACCTGCTACGGCACCAACGGCGCTGTCAGTGTGCCCTTGGTGGTTCGCATACCTTACGGCGGCGGCATAAGGGGAGGACTGTTCCATTCGCAAAATGTGGAGACCCATTTTTTCCACACGCCCGGTCTAAAGGTCGTCACTCCGGCAACGCCATACGACGCCAAAGGTTTGCTGAAATCCGCTGTCCGAGACGACAACCCGGTGGTCTTTCTCGAGCACAAAAAGACCTATCGTTTGGTCCGGGGCGAAGTACCGGAAGGTGAATACACCATTCCACTGGGTGTTGCGGACGTAAAACGCCTTGGTAGCGATATGACGATTGTCTCCTATGGATTGACGCTTCATTATTGCCTGGAAGCCGCCGAGCAGGTTTCCGGAGAGGGGATTAATGTCGAGGTCGTAGACCTGCGCACTTTGACACCTTTGGACACCGAGACCGTGCTGAAGTCGGTAAAGAAGACCGGAAAACTCCTTATCGTCCATGAGGATAATGTAACCGGAGGTGTCGGCGCCGAGATTGCGGCCTTGGTCGCCGATCAAGCTTTTGAATACTTGGATGGTCCCGTCTCCCGGCTCTGTGGCCTAGACGTCCCCACCATGCCCTTTGCCCTGAACCTGGAAGAGGCGTATATGCCCGATACCGAGAAAGTGGTCCAAGCCCTGCGTAAATTAGCAGCATATTAAATCCTGGCGGTGTTCCATTGCCTGTAACCATAGAACTTCCCCACGTCGGCGAATCCGTAGTCGAAGGCACCATCGGCAAGTGGCTGAAAAAGCCAGGAGACATGGTCCAACGCTACGAGCCGTTGGTGGAAGTGATAACCGATAAAGTAACCATGGAAGTGCCTTCGCCGGTGACCGGAGCGTTGCTCCGGGTGTTGGCTGAAGAAGGCGAGACAATCCCCATGGGTGCGCCCATCGCTGAAATGGAATCGGACGAAGCGCCGCCGGCAACTCCCCCTGCGCCCACCCCAGAGTTGATTTCTATGGGATCCCAAGATTCAGCGACTCAAGCTCCGGCAACGCAAGCTGCGCCGATTCAATCCTCACCTCAACGCAGCGTAGGGACCACCGGCTACCTGGTAAAAAACACGGCGCCCGTAGGACCTACCGGCGGCGGTCCGGTCGAAGAGGCCCCCCCAGAATTTGTCCCGGAAGATGCCCCGGAATTTGCGCAACCAGCGGCTGCCCCAGTTAGCCAAGGGGTTCGTCTTTCGCCCGCGGTCCGGCGATTGGTAAAAGAGCATGGGATTGAAATTGGCCAGGTCCAAGGGACTGGGATGGGTGGCCGCATCACCCGTGACGATGTCCTTAAATACATCGAGTCCGGACCAAAACCCGCAGCGGCTGCGCCTGTGGCCGCTAGGCCCGCAGCGCCCGTACCGGCCTCCCAGCCGCAGGAAGACGAGGAATATGTACCTCTCACACCGATCAGGCGAATGATTGCCGAGGCTATGGTCAGAAGCATCACCGAGATTCCCCACGCTTGGAGTTCCATCGAAGTCGACGTCTCCGGCTTGGTGTCTTTCCGTGCCCAAATCCGGCACGGGTTTCAAGAACGGGAATGCGTGGAATTGACCTATTTACCCTTCATCATGAAAGCCGTGGTGGAGTCGCTGAAAGAGCACCGCACACTCAACGCCTCTTGGGGCGGCGACAAAATCATCCTCAAGAATAGAATTAATCTTGGAATTGCTGTAGCTGCTAATGAGGGGTTGATCGTACCAGTCATCCACGACGCTGACCGCATGAGCATTGCGGGTTTAGCCCGGGCATTAAGCGATGTTGCCCAGAGGGCCCGCCAACGCAAGTTGACCTTGGTCGATGTGCAAGGGGGCACCTTCACCTTGAACAACACCGGCGCTTTGGGTTCCACCGTGTCTCAACCCATCATCAACCCTCCCCAAGCTGGGATTATGACCACCGAAGCGATTGTAAAGCGGCCCGTGGTGCGTGACGACGCCATCGCCATCCGGTCCATGATGAACCTTTGTCTGTCCTTCGACCACCGAATCAACGACGGAGCGGAGTCCAGCGGGTTCTTGCAAGCGGTTAAGGCTCGTTTAGAAGCCATTGGCCCGGAAACGTCCATTTACTAATTCTTTCAACACAGCCTTTCTACACAGCCTTTTTACTGAGCCTGAACTTGTGCCTACAGTCCCCGTCTGCCAAGCCGCCCACGTGGGCACACTGGAATACCAGCAAGCCTGGGATCTTCAACTTCGCTTAGCGCAAGAGATCCGCGAGGGTCACCGTCCCAATACTCTGTTGCTATTGGAACATCCTCCGGTTTACACCAAAGGGCGATTGAGCAAGACCGAGCATCTGCTCCTCACCCCGGAAGCGCTACAAGAAAAAGGAATCACCATTTACGAGACGGACCGGGGGGGTCAGGTTACCTTCCATGGTCCGGGACAGCTTGTAGCCTATCCAGTGGTAAATCTGAGAGAGTGGGGTGGCCCAGTCAAGTACGTGCGTACTTTGGAGCGCATCATCATAGATACCCTGGCGGATTTTGACGTGCGTGCTGGCAATGTTGAGGGATTGACTGGGGTGTGGGTGGACGATGCTAAAATCGCAGCCATTGGGGTGAAGATCAGCCGCGGCGTGGCCTACCACGGGCTGTCGTTAAACGTGAATACTGACCTTTCCTATTATGACTATATTGTTCCCTGCGGCATTGAGGACCGCGGGGTGACCTCGGTCTCTACTGTCTTAGCGGCCTCAGTCGAGATGGAGCACGTTAGGTACAGCCTAACTTATCATTTTGGCCAAGGCATGGGCTTTAAGATGGTGGAAGCCGACCTCTCCCTGGAGCTAGCTGCCCATAATCCTGGATTCTTTGGGAAGGGTTTGGGGAACCCTTTCTTGCAAGAAAGGGTTCCCCAACGCCCCTCCTAAAAAACTTTTACCTCTCCAGCTTCAGCAACTGGGCGGCGTTGTCCCCCATTATGGCCGAAACTTCCGCTTCCGAGAAACTGATTCCTTTTTCTCGGGCCGCCTGGGCGGGCTCGCTGATCGCTTTCGCCCAATCAGCTTCAGGCATAAGCAACGTTAAAGCCGGGTAGTCGCTGCCCCACATGATGTGCTTGGCGCCCACGGTGTCGATTAGAGATCGCAGCGTCGAGTAAAATACCAGGGGCCGCAACCTGGCCATCGGCTGCCATCCGGAAATGTCCAGATAGACGTTGGGAGCCACCGAAGCTACCCCTGCTGCCTCTTGCCACCAAGCGCTCAGCCCGGCATGAGCCAGAATAATATCCAGGTCCGGAAAGTCGGCAGCCACATCGTCAACGTACACCGGCTGGCAGTGGCGGCTATACAATGGTTTGGGCTCGGGACCAGTGTGGAACATCACCGGAATTCCCAACTCCATGGCCTTTTCGTACATCGGATAAACCATCCGCTCATTGGGGAAGAATCCGGCCGCCGGATGAATTTTCAGTCCCACCATGCCCAACTCGGTCACCGCCCGCTCCAATAGCTCCACAGCATTGGACCGTCTTGGGTCGAAGCAGGCAAAGGTTATCATCCTATCCGGTGCTGCCCAGCCACCTGGGCGTGGATCAGGTGCTGCTCCCAGATGCCCATGGTTGACTCTTTGAACGCCGGGACCAATCCCCAGTCCACTGGCATGATCATTACCTTTTCCACCTGGGCCGAATCCAAGTCGGCGATGAGGCGGTCACCCGTCAGGTCCCAAATATCGGGCAGACGCTGGCGTACCCGATCCTCGCTTCGGCCCGTCTGCACCGCTGCCAGGCGGGTAAAGCCGTCCCAAAATGCTTTGCCCGGTACTTCCTCACCCATCAGGTGAGCGTGGATATCGACTATCATTTGGAAACCTCCCCTGCCCGTTCTATATCCAAGACAGTGTAAACCACGGTCCAAGACCAGAAAAGACATTCAAGCACCCCCTCAACCGCAAAGACGCAGGCGGAATATCTTTGACACTCCAACACCCCCGTTGCTACAATCCGCTGGCTTGGCAGGCGTCAGAGCGCAGGCTCGGCGGCGAATATCAAAAGGGGTAAGCACATGCCAATCTCAGATAAGGTCAGGGGTTTCGTAGAGCAAGGCGGCTGGATACGCCGCATGTTCGAGGCTGGAATCACGTTGAAGGCCCAGTACGGCGAAGACAACGTTTTCGACCTTTCCCTTGGCAACCCCGTCGTTGAGCCACCGGAGGAGTTTCACCGTGAGTTGCGGCGATTGGCCGAGCAGCCCATTAAAGGGATGCACCGCTACATGCCCAATGCGGGCTATCCCGAGACCCGGCAGGCTGTGGCCGAGGGGCTGGCTACCGAGACCGGCTTGGCCATGACCGCAGGCGACATCATTATGACCTGCGGTGCCGCAGCGGCTATTAATGTGGTACTTAAGACCATTCTCAATCCGGGAGAGGAAGTCATTATCCTCTCCCCCTACTTCGTGGAGTACGGCTATTACGTGGACAACCACGGAGGTGGGGCCGTAGTGGTACCGACCACCGAGGAATTTTTGCCGGACATGGCTGCGATAGAGACAGCCATTACGCCAAAAACCAGGGCTTTGATCGTAAACTCGCCCAACAACCCCACGGGTGTGGTTTACACTTCGGACCACCTAGCCGCTTTGGGCGATCTGTTGAGCCGCAAACAGATCGAGAACGGGACGGAGATTTTCATTATTAGCGACGAGCCTTACCGCCGAATAATTTATGATGGCCTCACCTACCCTCAAGTCCTGCCCCATTATAGGAATTCGGTAGTGGTTACGTCCCATGCCAAAGACCTAGCCCTACCCGGAGAGCGCATCGGTTACATTGCCATAAACCCCGAGTATCCGGAAAAAGAGGAGTTGGCCAATGGTCTGACTTTCTGCAACCGTACTCTCGGCTTTGTCAACGCTCCTGCTCTCATGCAACATCTGGTCCGCTCTCTGCAAGGAGTTAGCGTCGACGCCAGCGACTATCAGCGGAAGCGGGATTATCTTTACGGGCACCTGACGGAGTTGGGATACTCGGTGATCAAGCCTCAGGGAGCATTCTATCTGTTCCCCAAGTCTCCGGTGGAAGATGATGTGGCCTTCGTGGACGCTTTGCAGGAATGCAACGTTTTGACCGTGCCCGGCCGAGGGTTTGGCACGCCGGGCTACTTTAGGATTTCCTACTGCGTTGAGGACTCGGTACTGGAAGGGGCAATCACAGGATTCGCCAAAGCGGCTGAGAAGTTCGGGCTGTAGCGGCCTGTTGTTCGTGCTGAATTGCAGACGGGGCGTTTTCTAGAAGGCAATATAATCAATGGGGCCGGTATCCATCAGGGACCGTGTTCACTCACTGAAAACTTGGTCAACCCCTAGAGATATGCCCTGCAAAAGGGGAGAGCCTACCATCTCACCCCGCCGGTAGGTCGCTGCTAGGGATAACCCTTGATCTCCGAGAGTCAATACCCCCACCGTCTCGGCCTCAGGGTCCACAATCCAGTATTCCATTACCCCGTGACGGCCATAGAGGGCTCGTTTATAGCCCCGGTCATACTCGACGGTTCCCGGTGACAGTATTTCCACCACCAAATCTGGAGCGCCTTGTATATTCGCGTCGGTGATGATGCCTGACCGCTCGTTGGATACGAAAAGAATATCGGGTTGGGCAACGTCGTGGTCGGACAGAATAACGTCCAAAGGCGCGAACCAAAGCCGACCTATATTCCGCAGACGCACAAAGTGGTTTAGTACCATAAAAAGTTGAGCCGCTATGGTTTGATGGCGGCTATTAGGTGAAGGAGCCAAGATCATCTCCCCGTCCAGAAGCTGGAACCACTTATCGCCGGGCAAAGACATGTAGTCCTTTAACGTGAATTTCAGCCGGGGATTTGGTTGGGCCATCCGAATACCTCTGCGAAGCAAATCGAACGATACGAGCATTTTTATTGTAACAGTAAACGCCCGTGTATCAGCAACGACTGCAGTTTCCCTCATGGCGGCGCCCACAAAATATCAATAGACCGGCTGCCTGGCCTTCACCCTGGGAGGCAACTCGGGCTTGGGAATTGTCCAATATGAGACTGCGGCAAAAGTGTATATGACTGCCAATGGAAGCAGAGCCCAGACATAGCTGTCGGTCTTATCCACAATCAGACCCATCCAAACCGGGGTGCTCATGGACATGAATTGATCGGGCAAGTGCTGCCAGCCTCGCAAGGTTGCGTAGCTCCGCCGTCCAAAAAAGTCGCCCATTATGGCCCAAGCAAGGGGATTGGCAGTCTCCGAAAACGCCAGCAAGACTACGAATAGCACGACTTGCCAGATATTCCCAGTGCGGTCCAGGAGAATTAGCAACGACCCCGCTCCACCGATCATGGCTGCTGCACTTAGTTTCTGCTTCGAAAATTTGTCACCAAGCCAGCCCATTATGGGATTCATGATTAGCGCAGATAATGACATGAGGCCTACCAACAAAGCCGCCAAGGGTAGGCTGGCATCTTCGGTGCGGCCGGAGCCCATCAAGAACCACACAATCACCGGCGCCAGCAGGAACGACATTCCCGAATGGACCACGTTGCGCAAGCCGACAGCCCAGACCAGCAGCCAGTAAGACCGCGTTCTCATGGCCTCTTTGACAGTAAAATCGGCTTCTCCGAACGTTTGAGTTTCCACCATTGACGTAGTTTCTATGCCATCTTCGGGGACCGTCTCTTTGGCATATTCCGGTTCACTCTCTTCTTCATCGCGGGTCTCAGACCCAGGTTCGGGGGGAGGGTCGCCATCCGGCCGCAGACCCATGGATTCCGGCGAGCGGCGCACTAGTGTGGAGAGCGGAATGACTATGGCTATTATTATCACCCCGGATATCAAAGCGGATTTCCGCCATCCGGCGTTGAACACCAGCAACCCGATCAAGGGCGCAATGGCTGCGCCACCCAGGGCGCTGCCAGTACCGGCGACCGACATGGCCAGGCCGCGCCGGCGGCGGAACCATTGGTTAACGGCCGGCATCGTGGCGTTGTTGTAGCCAGCCCTGAACCCTAGGGACAGCAATCCCACGTACACAAGCACAAAATAGAGGTAACTGTGGGTGAACGACAGAAGGATGAATCCCAACCCAGAGGCAGCGCCTCCCAAGATCATAATCCAACGCGGACCGAACCGGTCGGTCATCCAGCCCAGCAAGGGACCTTGGAGGCCTCCCTCCATGCGGCCCAACATTTCAACAAAGGATATTGCGGCGATTCCTATACCTAAATCATTACGTATGGGTAAGACGTAGAGGGTGAACCCACGGTTAAACGTGCCGTGCTTCAACGCATCGACGCACATGGAGATACCGACAATCCACCATCCGTAGAATATATTTACGCGGCGTTGCCAAAGCTTTTTCGATTTTGTTTCAACCAATATTGGGCACCATTACACCGTTATCGGAAAATGCGAGGTACCACGGCCATCTCTCTGGAGCTGCATCGAGTCGAGGCCGGCAGACCGCCCGGTGATTCGCCGGCATCAGTTTGGTCATGGGAACATACCCACACCAGATACAAACTCTATCTAATGCGCTTTCCAGAATACCGGGTTTCGCCGGCGCGATTTTCATTCTCTCTTATCCTACCGCCAGAGAATTCCGCAATACAGCCCTATTTCCAAATTGCCGCCCACCGCCCCTAAAGATTTGCATTAGCAGAGATAGCTTCTACGCAATCTCCTTCGCCGATGGCCCTACATTGGTGATGGGAGGGTGACGGCAAGGTGATGGCAGCGAAGCTCGTCAACCCAATCCATTTCATCGGGTTAAACCGGAAAGTTTGGGATTGCTCCAGGTGAGGGGCGTTGATGGGGCGTATCTACAAATGTAGCCAGCTTCACGGCGCACCACGGGAACTGGAGCGAGGCTCATTATACCCATCCCTTATACCCTTAGGCCTCCGATGCCAGCGTCGACGTAGGTCGGCAAATGGCGCCCGGTAAAAAGCGTGGCTCCCCTTTGGGCTTCAGACATATTCTATGGGCTGGCCGGTAGCGGGTTCTAAAGTCAGGCCACGTGGTACGACAGAAAAGGGGATTGGGTACTGCGTGACCGCCATACAGCGGGGCGCTTGAAATTGACTACATCAATATCCGGATCAGTCGGATCTGGATATTCGGACCGGGCAAGAATGCTTGCGATTCAACAACCCTTATGATTCAAGCGCCCCGAGAACAATCTGATTGCGTATTTCCTAATCTTTGGGCTATTCGTCCAAATTTATCACGATGTTGTCCGGGCCACGGGACAGGACTGCTTCCGCAGGTTCGCCGGTTACATTCCCCTCAATGTGAGGCATGTGAGCGGGAACAAAGATGAAGTCTCCGGGACCAGCATCAACAAACTCTTTGAAGTCCTCTCCGAAGTAGACACGTATCTGGCCTTTCAGAACGTAAGCAGCAGTCTCCGCTTCTCCATGATGATGGGGCGGGCCCAGGGTATTGGGGTCGCAGGTAACATGGCCCAGCCAAATCTTGCTGGCTCCAACAGTGTTGGAGTCGATGCCTGGTTTTCTGGTCATTCCACGGGTCTGGGTGGTGGTACTTGGGTCCTGGGTACCATGGATGACCTTTAGCTCTTTTCCACCGATTTCAGTGCTCATTTTGCGCCTCCTATATTGCTGAAATTTCCGGTCATTCGAGTTTATTAGTAGCCCAGCCGCAAATATTCAGGTTACACATTTGACCTCGCCCAATGATACGCTCACGCCTGTTAGCGTTCAAGCGGGGTTCGGGGATGGCTGCTCTTTCCTCGGTCCCGCCCAAACATCCAAGTCCAAACGTCTTTAAGTCCATAATTCCGCGTGACGCATTTGAATCAACCGAGCACGTCCCATCTTGAACCGCCGGGGTTAGGTTATGAACTCTCCGACCAGTTTGTCCACCGTCCTTGCCAGGGTTATCAACTCTACCCTTCCATTAATCCACCTTCTGGGGACATTTCGCTTGACGGTGCACTCGGCAGGGTCAACAATAGAAGATATTTTTGCCTAAAGAATCCCATGGATCTGCCTATAAGGGAGGCTTGCTTTGGATGCTACCAAGCGTATCGCCGAGTACATCAACACCACCAGTGTGGAAGACTTTCCTCCGGACGCCGTGGAGGCTGCCAAGGGAGCCATAGTAGACTGCATCGGTTGTGCTTTGGCTGGCTCTTCCGAGCCCTTGGCGGAGGTTTTGACCGATTATGTCAAGTCGATCGGGGGCAATCCCACCGCCAGCGTAATCGGACGGGGATTCAAGACATCCTCGCCCGAGGCCGCCCTGATAAACGGGGCCATGGGCCATGCACTGGACTACGACGACATTACCAGGGCGATGAAGGGCCACCCCAGCGTGGTGCTACTGCCGGCAGCATTGGCGTTGGCGGAGGAAGTAGGGACCACAGGACGGGAGCTACTCTTGGCCTATATGTTGGGGTTCGAAGTAGCTTGCAGCGTCGGCGACTCGGTCAGCGCCGCCTATTATGACGACCTGGGCTGGCATCCTACCGGCCCTTTGGGGGCTGTGGGTGCGGCCGCCGCCGCATGCTCGATCCTAAAACTGGACCAAGATCATCTGGCCATGGCAATCTCCCTGGCTGCGTCTCAAGCCGCCGGACTGAGGCAGAACTTCGGCACCATGACCAAGCCATACCATGCGGGGGCTTCCTGCCGGGCCGGGGTAACTTCCGCCAAGCTGGTCAAGGCAGGGTTCACCGCCAGCCAGGACGCGATTGAGGGTCGATTTGGCTTCCTCCGCGCCTTTTCCGGGGGAGCCGGTTACGATGAGAATCAAGTGATGGAAACCCTGGGCCAAAAATGCTACTTGGTCGACTCGGGTGTGGAGATAAAGAAATACCCTTGCTGCGGCAGCGCTCATCTGGCCCTGGATGCCGCCTATCGCTTGCTGGAACGTGAGACCATCAATGCTGAAGAAGTTGAGAGCATACAGGTCCAGGTAGACTTCGACCCGCCCCGGTCGTTGATACACGCCAGGCCCACCGCAGGCCTGGAGGGTAAATTCAGCATGCAATACTGTCTGGCAGCGGCACTTTTGGACCAAAAGGTCGGTCTAGACACGTTCTCGGACCACCAGGTGCAGCGGCCAGAAGCCCAGACCCTGATCCCCAAAGTCGAGATGCGCCGCATAGCGGGTTACGAGGGGAGGCCAAGCTGGGTTGAAGCCTACAATGAAGTAGAAATTCACATGCAGGATGGCCGCGTACTAAGCGAGCGGGCCGACCGGGTAACTCAAGGCGCTCTGCGGGGCGTGTCAATGCAGGAAATTCAGATCAAGTTCCAAGACTGCGCTTCCAGGGCCCTTTCCGCCACCGCCACCCACGAGCTAATGGGGCTGCTGGATAATCTCGAAAACACAGACGGGATTGGCCGCATGACCGACCTGTTGCGGGGGGAAAGCTGACGCTCTACCTCGGGAAAATGAACGTTCGGCAATTGCCTCTCAAAGGGGCTACACAATTGGTTTTAGGACGGAACGTTGGCAATCTGCCCTGCCGTTTAAAAGCTGGGTGGCAGTATAGTATAAATTGAAAGCCGCCCCCCAGGTCTATTGCGAAACGCTATTGTAAAAGGGGGACCATAGATTATCTTTAGTATCTCGTCCTCAGAAGGCAACTCAACAATCACCTCGTTGTCGACCTCATTGTGGTCAGCAATTTGTAGGATTTGCTCCCATAGGCCTGCAACATCATCGGTCGAGGTCAAACTAATTTAAAATCGATCGGCATCGCCAATAAACTCGACGAAGCCTTCCCTCTCCTCCACTACTAAGCATCGCCCTTTAATTTTCGCTTCAGGTTTGGCCACCCGACTTTTGTGCCAACCATGCCCTCTTTCTCTGCCCTAATGCCTCTATATGCGGAGGCATAGATCTCTCGGAACGCTGCGTCGCTTACATGCTCCGGCCGGATCGCTCTATCTATCTGGTTGAAAAAATCAGCTGCCAGGGCATCATCGATCACGATGGTTTTCTCCGCCTCTTGGGAATCCAACACACACGTCTAATACGTGCCCGAGGGAATCTCCTTGATTTGAATACGCTGGTGCCAACCTACCGGTGTTACATGCATTCCATAAACTGTTTTTAGCAACTCGTTCGTGCTTAACGAGGCATACGAGTCACATACTTGCTTAAAAACATCGATAATATTCGCGTTCCCTTGTGCTTCAAGACGCTGCGAGTACTGGATCGCGGCTATGTGGCCAGTCTCAGTAAAGTTGATTTCAGACTTAGAAACTATCTCAAAACTTGAACATAGTTTGAAATTTAGTTTATGATTTCCCCAAAGGTGTGTGGAGGTGGTTGATGGGGAAGGGCGAAAT
>MUCU01000047.1 GCA_002817055.1 SAR202 cluster bacterium Io17-Chloro-G7
CCCTTCCCCATCAAGCACCTCCACACACCTTTGGGGAAATCATAAACTAAATTTCAAACTATGTTCAAGTTTTGAGATAGTTTCTAAGCTATCCTCCCTTAATCCTACACATACTTCCCTTGCATCCACATACGCCCTCCACGCACTGTTTATCCGGAGTTGGTATTAGGCTAACATGACGGGCCATATCGGGTCGAAAACCAGTCGAGCAATTCTATGTGATGACTCATTGGAATTCAGCCTAGCCTTTAAACTAGTAATCAGGCCAGCCCTCGGCACGGACTTTCGGTTTGCTCTTGGGTTCGACCTCAGGTGGCCAGAAACTCGGGAATCTCGGCCTTGACGTTCGATTCGGCCAACTCTCGGTCGGTTTTATTTAAGCCCAGGCCCGGAAAAGGCCGACGGACCCCTGCAGGGTCTATCCCGGCCTTGAACGCTGCCAACACGCCAGCCGCCTCCCAATAGTTGTCAACTATGTGCAGTTGCCCGTTTGCCCACGGCAGTGCGGTGAGGTCGTTTTTCATCAAATTGGCGTTCTCCCGGACAGCTATGACTGGGATGCCTTGTTCCAGTGCGGCAAGGGTGGGCAGGCCCAAGCAGCCATCGGGGATAACCAGGCAGGATACATCCCGCGCCGTGAGCACGCCGGGCTCGCGCATGGCCTCTTCATCAGTCACAATTTTAGGGCTTTTTTGGAGCCCCTTAAGCACGCATTGCAAGAAACTGACAGAAATTACCTCGGCGGCCATCCGAGGATCGACAATTCCGGTTTCTATGTCCAATATTTCCTGGGATTCCAGCATCGGAGCGTGGGCCGAAGGTAGGTTGTAGAGGCTGGAAATTGTGTGGGTGAGCATCGATTCGACCCCACCCCAAGGGTTGACCATGCTGCCGTCGCTAAAGAAATAATCGCCGTAGTAGTGGAGGGGTGTTGAGATCACCGACGATATGGCTACTGCGTCGTATTCCCCACGGTATTCGTCCAGCAATTCAAATAGATTCTCAAAACCTTCAACTTGGCCCGCAGCCCTAGCGGATTTGGTGTAGTTGGGGCTCATCACCAACGGTCGTTCCATTTCAACAATCTTGGGGCATATCAGTCCATAGGAGGAGCGGGCGGCATTAACCGCATTGACTGCCAAGTCCGAGAATATCCGGTCGGAATGAGGGTGAAGCAGCGCCAACACCCGGTTTGCACGCACCGGCTGCAATCCGATTGTACCCATCATCAAGCGGCACAGCACGCTTCCTTCCACGTAGAGAGAATTTGGTGGCATCTCGTTAACATCCGATGCGTTTACAACATTGGGGTGAAGGACCAGGGTATCGCAGACTGAAGCCAGTAACTGAGCCACCGGCGTAGCATCCCCGGCATGGCCACCGATTTCGGCGCCAATACCCGTCGGTATCAGCATTGCGACATTAAAATGCGAGGTGTTGTCCGACCGCCTCTTGCGGAACGCCATTGTTAATCCGCGAGGGAGACGGTGGTCATAGTAGCTTTCTTGGATCGTGGTGGCTTCGCACTTGTACCCGGTGCGGTCCGATTCTGTGATTACAAGGCGCACCAGGGCCTCATCATCGGCCAGTAGCTCCCCGGTCCGAAGGGCAAGCCAATCAAGGAGACTGCCATTGCCGGGAGGAACGGGGAGTTGAAATTCGATTTCCGAAACACGCACTGGCTTAAAACCCCCATTTCCGGGATTGCTCTTCCATGGTGAACTCCTGGAGCAGGGTGACATTCTCATCCCCGCCCAAGGCGTAGATCGTCGGCAATGGGAGCCCGTTAAAGGTGTGGGCTTTCACCAGGTTGTAGGAGCCAACGCCGTACATCACCACTTGGGCACCAATTTCCAAGGGCTCAGAAAACGAATATTCGCCAAACACATCGCCTGCCAGACATGTGGAACCGGCGATGATGTATTGGTGACGACCGTCTTCCGCGTCGGCAAGTATATCGGGCCGCCACTCATATTCGAAGGACTCGGGTAAATGGTTGACCGACGTGTCCAGGATCGCAATTTTTTTACCGCCGTTCTCCACCAAATCAAGGACCGTGGATACCAGGAACCCGGCGTCCCGCACAAAGGCCGAGCCGGGCTCGATGAAAACCTCCAGACCGTGCCTGAACCTGAGCGATTCCACGGCTTCGTGGAAGGCTTCTAGGTTGGTGCTATCTTTATCGAACAAATACCCACCGCCCAGGTTGATCCATTGGGAGCTATCCAGAATGCGACCCAGTTGGCTTTCCAGCAATTGGACAGTCACTAGCAACTCTTTGAAGTCGGGGGCGTTGCAATTGTTGTGAATGAGCAGTCCACTGATTCCGTGGCTGTTCAGTGTGCCGCCGTCCAGCGCCTTTTTTATGGAGGTAATGGGCGCTCCCAACTTGGAGTAGGCCCGGCATGGGTCGTAGCGGGGGTCGTCCAGAAAAGAAACCTCTGGATTGACCCGCAGTCCGATCTCCAACTTGCCCGATAGTTCATCCTTATTGCGAAGCCACTGGGAAACTGAGTTGAAAGAGAGGTAGTCGCAATACTCGGAAATCTTGCCTACCTCGTCCGGTCTTAACCCGGGAGTTGTTAGATGAACGGTCCCGCGGCCCGCAAGCCCGTCCTGTGTAAACCCGTTATGAGTATAGCCGCTGTGTGAAAGCACGTTTCGCGCCGTGATTGCTTCGAACAAGGAACTGGCCGAAAAACCTTGAACGTGAGGGCTTATCAATTCCAGTACCCACGGCAAAGTCAGCGCCTTCAGGGTGTACAGAAGTTTACACCCGGTTTCGTCGGCGATGCGACGCAGGTGCTCACACCGCTTTGTGATGAATTCTTCTTCGTAGACGAAGGCAGGCGTGGCAATCGATCCTGCGATTTTGGCGAACTTGAGACTGAGCGACGACAATTCATCGACAGTTGTTTGATCGATAGTTACATGATCGCTGTCGATACTCATTTTCCCTCAGGCCAGGTGACTAAATGATATCCGAAACACTTCAGGACGGCTAAATCCGACTGACCTATAATGATGGCCAACAGAATTGACCCGTTTTGACGCAACCCCTACAATAGCAAAAACCTTCTCTTAGGTCGATATCATTAAAATAGATTCCCAAGATGGTTGGCATCAACTATAAAAAACCTTAGGTCGTCCACCAAACGCTAAGTGCCCGGTGCTCTAGTGAGAAAGCAATGATAGAGGCGTTTATCGACACGCTGGAAACATTTCCCCGCGGGCTGGCATTCGTTGGGCTAGGGTTGGTCGTACTCGTGATTGCCAAGCTAGCCAGGGATATCTTTACCCCCTACCGAATCGACGATGAAGTTACCAAAAGGAATAATCTTGCGGTCGCGGTGCGACTTAGCGGCTATTTTATAGGTGTCATTTTAGTTTTCCTGGGCGCATTGTATACACCGTTGACCCTGATTGTGGCGGACGGCTTGGGGTTCGACCGGGATTATGCTGAAGACCTCCTCCGAGTATTCCTATATTCCTTAGCTGGCATTGGCGCGCTGAATTTGGTCAGAATCTTGATGAACCGGTTGATACTCTACCGGTTCGATATCGAAAAAGAGGTTGTTGAAGGCCAAAATGTCGGTAGCGGAGCGGCGGAGTTTGGCATGTACGTGGCCACCGGGCTTTTAATTGCTGGCGCCGTATCCGGACAGGGGGGTGGGCCCGACACCGCGGCAGCGTTCTTCGGGATGGGATTGATACTTCTGGTAGGGTTTTCTCTCTTCTATCAATTGACCACTTCTTTCGATATTCACGCGGAGATAGAGAACAGAAATACAGCCGTGGGCATCGCCTTGGGCGGAAACTTAATCGGTATCGGGATAGTGACGTTCAAGGCAGTGTTCGGAGATTTTGACGGTTGGAGCCCTGGAATTGCATCCTTTCTTGTTTTCGGCGTGATCGGTTTCGGGCTGCTTTACCTTATGCGAGTGATGATCGACAAGCTGCTTCTGCCCACCGTTTCGACTACGCAATCCGTGAGCGTAGAACGCAACTTGGGAGTCGCCTACATCGAAAGTGCGGTGGTCATTAGCTCGGCGTTGATACTATTCTTCGCAATCTGACCAACTTCATCACTCTTCTCTTATTCGCCTGAGCAAATCCTCCTGCGACTCCTCCCCTTGTGACGCCTCGAAACGTTCCTCATTAATGTTGTATCCGGATTCAAGGATCATCTCAATCATCTCTTCGTCCACCCGTTCCGCGTTGATTATCGGGCTTAATATTTCTCCGAAAAAGTCCTCGGAATGAATCGATTCGCGCCAGGTCGGCAGAGCCTCATCAAAAGTCGAATCGTAGAGACGAATTAGAAAGACGATCCGCACTGGGTCTAGGTCTTCGGCCTCGTAAATCTGCACCCTCAAGTCCCTACCGCTGCCGGTATCGAACTCCAGCGCTCCGCTTTCAGGGTCGTATAGCACGTCTTTGAACACGTCATATTGGTCGATATATGCTTCCGTTTCAGCAATCGCCCTCCCAATGGCCTGTTTGCCATCCTCGGTGATAGCAAAAGTCCCTTCCAAGTCCGATGGCGCGACGAGGTTCACCGACTGAAGCTTCTTGGCGATGGGCAGCAGTTTTTGGTCTATCTCCGCTATCGGTTCCGACGGAAGTTTGTACTCATGTTTGTCGAGAAAGTACATAAGCATGTTGGCCTGCATGAAATCGATCATTGGCCCTTTATCGGCGAAGTAGCCAGCAGCCAATAGGTAGTCCAAGACGTCGAGCTTCTGATCGATCACTAAATCCAATAATGGGGTCTCATCTAATCGGTACGCGGCCGATTGAATTATGCTCAAATGGTCGTCTAGGCGGTCGCTCAGTTTGAGTTCCGGCCCCTGGTTAACGAAAAACTGCAGGGTACCTTGGCCACGACGCCACTCGCCAAATAACTCCAGCAACTCGGCATACATGTCGGGAAGGTCGGGGTTCTCTTTAACGTCGAGCAAAGGCCGGATTTTTGCTTGTTGTTTCCGGTCGCCAGAGAAAACGGCATCGAGGAACTCGCCAAGGTTCGACCTAAGGTGCTCAGGGGCGAGTTTCACCCAAAAAGCGTCTTCGAGGTTCATATCCCCCAGGGAAACTTGAAAAATAAACGGACGATGCTTTATGTAGTAGGCTTTTGGCGGATCGTATGCGATAGAAAACTCCGCCAACTCTTTTTGGTATTTAGAGGTCCCTGCGTCCATAGTTCAATACTCACCGACAATGCCAGCTACCACCGGCCCCGCCTTAATGTGATAGTGCTCACGTTTAGCTACCAACGATCCAGCCTTAAAATAACCTGAGCGCCGCCGCCACCGCTGGCTCCGCCACCTCTGCCAGCCGATGCTCCTCCGAATTTGCCGAAGCCGGACCTTACGCCCGTATTGCTGGTCCTGAACGCTCCGCTGGTCCGCTGCGTGCCTATATAGCTCTGCCTCGACGTGCTCAGTTGGCGACCGGCGCTATTATAAGCGGTCCCATTGGCCGCTTTCTGTCTATTGTAGTAATCGGAGTTTCTTTTGACCTGCCCACCCCCTCCGCTGCGCCCGCCGGCATACGCGGATGAGTTGCGATAATTATCCCTTTGCGTCTGCATCTGCCCCGCACGGGAGCGCGGGGTAAAGTAGCCGTAGCCGCCGCCCCGAGTCAGCGAAGAGAATATGAGGTATGTGAATAGGAAGTTGCCCCCTCCCCCGAAGCTACTGTAATGCCTGTTTGCGCCGTGTCCTTGCAGGTTGTTCGAGTTATTTTCGTTGGTGATGGTAAATAGCAAATCGTCCTGCGAAGGGTCCATCTCGCCGTCGCCATTAAGGTCTTCGAAGGCCTCTATGGTCCGGACGGTTCCCTCCTCCTTGGCCCGTATGAGTACGATGCGATCTCCTTCATAAATCTCGTTCAACCGCTTTTCGAATTCTTCAACGGTCTTCGATTTCTCAAAGGCTTCCTTGACCGCATCCATGTTTATCCTGCCAATCGCCCCTTCGGTAGCAGCCCATTGTGCAGCGCTCGCGCTTGAACCGGAGCTGCAACCGGCTATCACCGGGCCAGCTACCATCGTGCCGGCAACCAGGAGCAGCGACATACCCATTCCCTTTCTTTTGACCATGACTCATGCCCCTTTTTGGGGAAATCAAACGTGGACCTGGGGTACCAACGGCGGTCACGCCAGAATCTGAAGGACTTCTTCTGAGAGTTCTACAGAAAGTTCAACGGAAAAATTGCCGGAAAACTCAAATGTTTTGGTTTCCGACTCCCCGGTTAATTCGCCGGGAAACGATATTAGTTTCGGCAGAAACGAGTCCATGATCCGATTTTGAAATTCATCGTAGGAATCAAAGCTCGTTAGCGTATACGTTGCTACGTCACCTCTGCCGTTGTGGCCGCAAAGTTGGGCGCTCAGTATCAAGCTTTGAATGTGGGAAATGTGGTCCCTCCATAGCTCGTCACTGGTCTGCAGGTACAGCAGCTTCCCAAGTTTGCCATACTCATCGTCGGTAAAACGCATCCGTGCCCGTTCCAAACTTGACTCTATCAACAAGGCGATTTCGTATTCCAACATGCTGAGGTCAACCCCCCATAGGTCGGAAGCGTCCACCTTGTAGTCTACGTCCAACTCCTCGCAGAGACCGGCGAACTGGCGTTGGTAGTCGTCGACCAGTAGTCCCGGAAAATATTTCTGGACCATTTGGGTAGCCATTGGGGTTACCAAACTCGCCCGAAATGCCAGGAAGTCTTTTATCCGAAGGATGTCTTTGCGTGTGCGGTAGTAAGCAAACGATTGGGCCTCGAAAACACGGGTGTATTCTTCTACCAGCGCCCGTCTGGCTTCGGCATCCTTTTCAGCATTTGCCCGTATGTTTTCCAGGCGGCGGGTCAAGGGCGCCCCTTCCCAAAAAGTACGTCCTGCTGAGTCGGATTTTGCGTCCACCAACGTGGATGAAGCAGGAGCGGCATCGCCATGGAATTTAAAGAGCCCGTCTTCGGAAGACAAGAAGAACCGGGAAACGCCGAATGCGCCTTGCCTGCCGCTCCGGCCCTTGAGTTGCTGATCGACTCTTGCGGTATCGCTGCTTTCCGTACCGATGACATACAAGCCAAGGCCGAACTCCATAAAGACCGTGCTGCCAGTTGTGCTTCCGCCGGTGCTTCCGCCGGTAGCCGACACTATAATTTCGATAGCGTCGACCCGCCGGGTAGTGGCTACGGAACAATCAGGTATTCCAGCGACAATGATGGGCAGCAAGAAATCTGCCGCATTTTCGGTGGGGCACTCTAGGGTTACTTGCCCAACACCTTCCTCTAGCAGCCGGGCCACTAAGGCTGCGTAGTTTTCAGCGATTTGGCGGTCCAATCCAGGCTCTAAGATAATGTCCGAACCCCTACCTGCCATGTCCGTGGCCACGGTCACAGCCCCCAAGCGCCCAGCTTGTTTAATGACCAGCTCTTCCTCCATGTCGTTGGCGGCATTAAGCAGGTTGTGCTCAATGCTGTCATTCGTCAATAGTTGTGAGATGGCGTCACATTCGTCTATAGAGTGGGTGCCGATTAAGACCGGTCTACCCACCTGATGACAGGACCGCACTTCGTCAACGATGGCCTGAAGCTTGTCGTTATTGTCGGAATAGAGCCTGGGCTCAAGGTCGGTGCGCTCGAGGCGCTTGTTCGGCGGCACCGGGACGACGTCCAATCCGTAGGACCGGCCAAACTCGTCTTTAGAGGACATGGCGGTACCGGTCATGCCGGAGACTTCGTGATATTGAGAGAGGAAGCCCCGGACGGATATCCGGCCCAGAACCGCGTTCTCGGGCTGCACCGGCACGCCTTCCTTTACTTCCAAAGCGGCCTGAAGTCCGTAGTGAAAACGAGTATCGGGGCGCCCTCTGCCGGTGTACTTGTCCAGCAGCACAACCTGGTCATCCCTGACCAGGTAATCGACGTTTTTCTTGAGCAGGACGTAGGCCCACAGCATCCGGACCACCTGTTGCATCCGGTCCTGTCTCCGGGCCAGTTGCCGTTGGCGGTTGTTGACTTCCTTCCGGCGTTGTGCCAAGGGCAACCCGCCGGTGTTCGCTTCTATACTGCTTATTTCTTCCTGTAATGCCAGGTCATCGAACAAATGACCCAGGCGAGACTCGACGTAATCCTGGCCTTTCTCGGTTAAACATAAAGACTGGCCCCTGTCGTCAATCCAGTAATACAGGTCGCGGGTCATGTTCTCGAAGTCTTCGTCGATGCGTTCTGCCGTGATAGTCCGCAGCACGCGTTTCAATAGCTTGGGGTCGGTTGCGAACTCTCGGCGCAGCACGTCGCTTTCTGGCTCCGCCAGATACAGCTTGGTTAAGAGCAGAAGGTAGGGCTTTGACCGGGGCCGATCCTGCTCCAACTCTTGTTCAAAGTTGGAGACAACGCTTTGCTGCAGATTAACTAACTGTTCGATAGCAGTACGGAGTTTGGCGGGAATCCTGGGGATGGACCCTGTGCCACCGGCGATAATTAGCGGCATGTTGGCTTCATCGATCATTGCGTGGTCCGCCTCGTCGACGATGGCCACGTCCAGGTTTCTTTGCACCAATTCTGCGGCAGACAGCTTGAGGTTGTCCCGCATGAAGTCGAAGCCGAACTCCCGCAGCGCACCGTACACAATGTTTTTTCCATATGAAATGCGGCGCTCCGAGTCCTCCATGAATTCCAAGACTGCGCTCCCGCTCAAGCCGAGGGACTCGTAGACTGCGGCCAACCATTCGGCGTCCCGGCTGGCCAGGTAATCGTTGGCGGTGATTATGTGCACCGGCCTTCCGTGAACTGCGTGTAGCACAGCCGGAAAGGCCGCAGCGACGGTTTTGCCCTCGCCAGCGTTCATCTCCACAATCTTGCCCTGGTACAACAAAATTCCTGCAAGAAGCTGCTCATCGGTCGCCTGAAAAGTCAAAATGCCGTCAGTATCTTGCGTGCGGAGGGTCTGATAAAAACTAGCGGGGAGGAGGATGTCGGCTGTGTATTCGACCTGGCTTCTTTTGTTAACGAACAGAATCGTGCCGACGATGATTCTCTCGGCGGGATTCAGACCATGGCGGAGCAAAATTGGTGCGACGGCGCTTTCGAAACTCTCCCAGCATGTTTTCCCTTGGCCCTCCCACAAGTTCAGGGCCCGCCCATAATCGAGGCCGCGGGATATTCGGTCAGCCCTATTGTGAAAGGACTCAAAGCTTGGGCCCGGGACGGACTTGTCGAATAATTGGGCTGAGTCGAACAGTCGCCATGCTCCCAGTCGCCTGCTTATGGCTTCGTCGACGACGGCGAACACTTCGGGCAGAGCGTGTTCACTGGCTCCGCCTTGAACCTCGCGGGTCAGGCGCGTGAGAGTATCTCGCAGTTCGGCATCGGAACAGGACCCCACCTTCTGCTTGCGGATATTTTTAAGGGTGTTTCGCCCCAACCGCACGTCTGCTCCTTTACGGGCATCCGCAGCGTGGCGAAGACTATCGAGCCAACCCAAATCGGGCATCTTAACCACGGGAATATTGACCAGCCGCAGATTGACCCACCGGAGTGCTACTTAGCATTCTTATGCTGCCTCTCATGTTTTAAGCCTGTCGAAGCCTATGGGTTTTCCGGTTAGACCGGAGCATGTCATGAAATCAGGGACGCTTGTATGTCCGTCCATTTAAGTCGGGTGGGACTGATGTAGACTAACACGTCGTCTTTGGCTGGGAACAACGCAGTGAACTGGAGCAGCACGGACCCGTTACGCACAATACCCACCAGGTTAATATCCAAATCAAGCATCCGCTTGGCGATGTCCGGGTAGGATGTATGATCTTCGGGCACTGCTTGCAAACGGGTGCTCAATAGGGTGCCTTCCAGTTGATTGCTGGTGATTACTTGGGCCAGCAAGCTGACGCCTGGGTCTTGAGACTCTTGGACCAGAAGGTTGTTGGCCATCTGTAGGGGGAAAACCAGCGACACATTGTCCATACCTTCAAATAGCACTGCGTGCCTAGGGTTGACACACTCCGCCGTGGCCATTATTCGGGGGTTGAGGCGGTGCAGAACGGACACTGCCGACGCTGCGATGCTGTCACTGTTGGGGTCGTCGTAACCCGTGCTCAGGATAATTGCTTTATGTGCGGTGGCCACAGCCGCCCGTTCATAGGTTTCCGTTTCCAAGGGCGAGCCGCGGATGAAGTAAATATTGGGTTGAGAGAATGGCAAAGATTCGATGCGGTCGGTCACTATCGCAATGTCGTCATCCCGGTGGGCCGAGTCCGACGTGAACTCGTCGATTATGTGGCGGACCCGGGCTTCGCTGGGGTAATTGATTATCAATATATGTTCTTTCACCAATATCCTCCCCCTGCCGGTCCGCTCCCGCTGCTGTAAATCAATTAGCCAATTGATTATCAAGCCAGCCCAAGCGGTAAATGCAGTGAGGCCCAACACCGTAATAAAAACTACGGTCCCGATCCTGGACCCAATTGTGGTTGCGGAAAGGTCACCGTATCCAATGGTTGTGATTGATACCACACTGTACCAAAAACTATCCCCAATGGATAATTCCGTACGCACCCCACGCTCGAATAGGTAAAAGGTCATGGCGTTGCCGAAGATGCTGATTAGCAGGGCGGCAACGACCATTGTAGAACCGATCCTCTTCTTGCGACGGGCCCGGTTCATGAGTGCTATAAATTGACTCATCATGTTCTGGTCCGCTCCCAATCTGATCGGTGGCGCCCGCTCAAGCGTTTCATGCGCCCAGCTTGATTAACACTAAGCCGGCTTGATGGCCAGGACCTTCGCTTTCGTTGTACCGGGATAGCAGGTGCTGGTGGGACGCTAGCACTTGGTTGCTGGCGAAGGGGTGTTTCTTGGCAAACTGACCTCCGATCTCGGAGTCCAGGTCCCATCCGTCGCTGATGGCATATTGCATGCCAACTTTCTCGCAGGCGCTTTTGTATTGCCTCTCAACTCGCTGAAACTCACTTTGGGTTTTGTAAGGAATCGCCGTGACGAAATATCCCTTGGATATAAAAAGCCCTAACTCGTTTTCAAAAACCTGGATTAAATCCGCCTCGGGAATCCAGCCCTCCAAAGCGAAAAGCAAATTCTCCGGAATATCCTGAGAGACCCTGTGGTAGTAAAAGGCTTCCTCGTGCAGGGACATCCTGACCGCCAGAGGTTCTTTTCCAGGGTATTCACCCAGTAGCTTAGCCTCATCCCCAGCCAGGAACAAGAAGGGTATATTCCCGTTGGTCGCATCTACGAGGATTTCCCGGCCTTCCACACGGTACAAAAGCGCCATGTGCTGCCAGTAACGCATGTAGCGTTTCGAAAATTCAAACTCGAAGGTGCTCAGAAGCTCCCGTAGTTTTTCTTCCGGGATTGGTCTATTAGCATTGGGTCCCGCCAGCAGATACTCCGACTCATACCCCAGATTGTCGGTGAGAAACTTTAGGGCTTGGACCTTTTCGGAGCAGACCCCACCGCCGCCGTCCATGATGTTACGTACGGTTTCGTCTCCGGACTTGAAAATCAGCTTCTGCCCGGTAAACCGGGAGTAGCTCTCGAAGTCGGCTTCCCAGATGCGTTCGGCCAATGCCCGAAGGAGAGTCAGTTTGGCATTTAGAGATTTTTGCTCAAGTATCACTCCGGCTTCGGCGGGACTGTGGTACCGTTCCAGCGCTGAGCGGACAAACCCTACAAACACCGTCTCGTTCTTGCTCCACCTACTTTTATGGAAGCCTACCCAGTTGCGAGCGTAACTGACGTTCATCCGGTCTATTGCCAGGTCAATGACCGAGACCTCCGTATCGCCGGCAAGCCCCGCTCCAGTAACAGGGACTACTCCAGGCGCTAAAGTTCGGCTCTGTTGTTTCGTGGTGGCGCCGGTGAAGATGTCGTGCAGGCGACCGTTGTCGTCGCTGACGTAAACCAAATCCTGTATAGCCAACAAGTTCTGTAGCGACTCAGGGGTAATCCGGCGCTGTTCGCACAACTGTTCAATGGGAGGGTTCTTGAGGTATTTATCCAGCAATCGTTCCCAAGGCAACCGGACATCCTGCGGGTCTAGGCGGAGGGCACACCTTCTTGTCGTTAGCAAGTCGGTGATCTGAAGAATGAAGTTGGGATTTTCTGTGTCTGGCATAGGAATCCCGGGGAATGGCGATTAAGAAAAAATTGACGCGTTGTGGGCGTTGGCTACGAATTGGGACCTAAATGACCTAATCCACGCTGACGATAGAAATGTCGCGACAAACCTGTGAAAGATGATGGGATGATACCTTCAGGACGAGAGGCTTGTCTATCTGCGCCGCCAGACTAAGCTTCTCGAATCTCAATTGGTGGCCCTCACCAAAGTGCGGAAGCAACGTCACTACAGAGGCCCAATTTATTGCTGTTTGCGCCGCCGCCAAACTATCACCAACCCTAATCTAAAAGGTGTGGGAATTAGCACAGTGGGTACCCATACGCTAAATTGGAAGGGGATTACCGAATTTACCATAAGTACAAGAAGTTTGATAATCGGTTTTACCGTGAGTACGGACAATTTCGTGATAGTGAAATCAGCGGGGGAGCCACCAAATGCTGAGTTAAGATATCTGGCAGCGAAGCCAGTGCGGAACTTGAACTGGAAGGTGCGCCGATAATTTCGGCGCACCTTCCAGTTAGTACCAGTATCCGAATGCCAAGAGAGTAGGGCGAGATGCCACAGTTTTTTATGCTCCCTCCCAGGCTGGAAATGGTTATAATATCGGGGCCTGAAAAGGCCAAGATATGCTTTGCCTAAAATGCTAAACTACTTTGTAAACTACTTTGTAAACTACTTTGTAAACTACTTTGTAAACTACTTTGTAAACTACTTTGTAAACTACTTTGTAAA